>NZ_JAHWLU010000099.1:0-18372 GCF_022134725.1 Buttiauxella sp. S19-1 | reverse complement strand
GCTTTAAATGGCTGTTGTTGCTGGTGGCGTTGGTTATCTGGCTGGCGGCATGGTTGTGCTGGCGCTGGTGGCGAAGCGGTAAAGCGGGTCAGGATAGCTTGACCAAATATTTACCACGAGCGCGTTTGCACTGGCTGGCACCAGCCATAACGGCTCTGGCGATTGGTAGTTTTGTCGCGATTCAGATGCACCCGATGATGCCGATTTACCGTAGCATTTTATGGAAAGTGCTTACCGGGCAACATTAATTCCTAACATTTATCCCCAACAACGCAGACGCGCTGGCTTCTCCGCTCAATAAGGTCGCTGTGTCGCCATCCCAGGCGATACGGCCATCGACCACCACCAGGCTTCTTTCGGCTATCCGCGCCGCATCTTCAATACTGTGTGACACCATGATTAGCGTCAGTTGTTGCTGTCGGCATAAGTCATCAAGCAACTGGAGCATTTCCTGGCGCAGCGCCGGGTCGAGTGCCGAAAACGGTTCATCCAGCAGTAAAATAGGTTGTTCGCGCACCAGACAACGGGCGAGGGCGACACGTTGCCGCTGGCCGCCAGAAAGTTGCGACGGCAGGCGGTCGAGCAGTTCGCCGATCGCCATTTGCCCGGCAATCGTTTTCAGCCGTTCCTGTTGTGTGGCATTGAGCTTCAGACCAGGATTCAACCCCAGGCCAATGTTTTGCCGCACCGTCAGATGCGTGAAAAGGTTGTTCTCCTGGAAGAGCATTGAAACCGGACGTTGCGCGGGAGCCGTGCGGGTATGGTCTTCGCCATGCAGCACAATCTGCCCGCTGGCGGGCGTCAGAAA
This sequence comes from Buttiauxella sp. S19-1, assembly GCF_022134725.1. Classification (NCBI taxonomy): domain Bacteria; kingdom Pseudomonadati; phylum Pseudomonadota; class Gammaproteobacteria; order Enterobacterales; family Enterobacteriaceae; genus Buttiauxella; species Buttiauxella sp. S19-1. The sequence continues at coordinate 17,564 of NZ_JAHWLU010000099.1, read as the reverse complement.
CCCGGCAATCAAACTGAGCAGCGTACTTTTCCCCGCGCCGCTAGGCCCCAGTACTGCAACGCGTTCTCCAGCGTGAATCTTCATCGAAAAACGCATCGGCAAATGGTGATAGAGCCAGGTTACATCAGTTAGCGTTAGCATTCCCTTCATCCTTCAAGTTGCAGGTGTGTTGGCTGCTTTCATTCATCCAGGTAACATAGTTTTCTATGTTCCCAGTCTTCATTCACTTGCCGCCTTCCTGCAACCCGAATCATTTTGGGAATAGCGTCCCGGAAGTTTTTCAATCAATGTGAATAAAGCAAAGCACAGTATCAGCAGGACAAGCGCGGTAACGGCACCATCCTGGCTGCGATATGAACCAATTTGTTGATAGAGATAAAACGGCAGCGTGCGGAAATCTTCATTGCCGAACAACGCCACCACGCCGAAATCACCAATCGACAGCACGCAGGCAAACGCCAGTGCTTGTGCCAGTGGGCGCTTGAGTGCACGCAACTCAATGTAACGCAGACGGTTTACGCCAGTAATGTTCAGCGACTGGCACAGCTTGTTGTAGCGTTCTGCGACATCCAGCATCGGGTTTTCCAGCACTTTTAGCGCGTAGGGAATTGCCATCAACGCATTGGTGAAAATCACAATGCCATCGGCGGATTGCGGCAAGCCCACGGTGTTATTGAGCAGCAGGAAAAAGCCGGTTGCCAGCACGATACCCGGCATCGCCAGAATCAACATACCGCTGAGCTCCAGCGCCTGGCCTGAAAAAGCGCGGTTGCGCAGGCGCAATTCCCGCGAGCTCCACAGCAACATCACCGTGATGACCACGCTTATTAACCCAGCGCCAACCGCAATTCTTAATGAGGTAAACAATGCCTGCCACAGTACCGGTTGCGACAACACGCTGTTAAAGCCACTATTGATGCCATCAATGATTACTGCCAGCAGCGGCGGTAATAACAGCAAGAGAGCAAGGGTGATGAGTAGCCCGTCGCACAGTTTGCGGCGCAGGTTATCTTGCGGATCACGCCAGCTTTGCATTTGGCTGACGCCGGCTGAAATGGCTCTGCTCAGCCGCTGGCTCATCAGCACCAGACCCAAACAGCAAACCATCTGCACCATGGCGAGCAGAGCCGCCCGTGCGGGGTCGTAGTCGTAACTCAGCGCCTGGAAGATAGCCAGCTCGATAGTGGTCGCCTGCGGGCCGCCACCCAGCGACAGCACGGTGGCAAAGCTTGCGAAACAGAGCATAAAAATCAGTGCCGCAGCGGGCAGAATTTGGCGGCGCAACCACGGCCACTCGACAAAACGGAAGAAATTCCAGCCTTGCATGCCCAGTTGCGCAGCAACCTGGCGTTGTTCGTTGGGGATATTTTCCAGTGCCTGTAGCAGCAGGCGTGTTGCCATCGGTAAGTTGAAAAAGACGTGGGCCAGTAGAATGCCCTTCAGGCCGTAAGGCGAGAAACTCCATTCGATGCCAAGCCTTGCGCACAACACGGCCAGCCAGCCTTCGCGCCCATACACTGTCAGAATCCCGAATACCGCTACCAACACGGGCAGAACCAGCGTCATTGCGCACAGGCGTAACAGCGCAACGCGCCCGGGGAAGCGGCGGCGATACAGGGCGCGAGCGAGGAAAATAGCCGGGAACACGGAAAGGCTTGCTGAGAGAAACGCCTGCCAGAAAGAGAAACGCAGCACGTGCCACAAATAGCTATCCTGCACCAGCGCACGGATATCGGTTTGTGGCGCGTTAAACCACAACGCCATAAAAGCCGCCAGGGCTACGGCTACCACCAGTGTGGCGGCACATAGCCCAGGAATCAGCCAGCCGGGAATTAGCGGCTGACGGCGCGTTGCCATTCGCTAATCCAGTTGGCGCGTTGTTTAGACACTTCTGCGGCGCTGTATTCCAGCGTGTTGTTCGGTTTGACCAGCCCGTTAAATCCTTCAGGCAATTTCACATCGGTCACCGGATACATCCAGTTGCCGGTGGCCACAGTGTTCTGGAAGCCCGGTGAAGTGATAAATTTCATGAATTTTTCAGCCAGTTCAGGCTGCTTGCTGGATGCCAGGCGTCCGGCCACTTCCACCTGTAAATAATGCCCTTCGCTAAAATTAGCCGCAGCATAGTTATCTTTTTTCTCTTCAATAATGTGATAAGCCGGAGAGGTGGTGTAGCTCATCACTAAATCGCCTTCACCTTTCAGGAACAGGCCATAAGCCTCGGACCAACCTTTGGTGACGGTGACCGTTTTCTTCGCAAGCTTTGCCCAGGCTTCAGGCGTTTTATCGCCATACACTTTCTGCATCCACAGCAGCAGGCCCAGGCCTGGTGTGCTGGTGCGCGGGTCCTGATAAATCACTTTCCATTGTTGGTCACTTTCGACCAGTTCTTTCAGGCTTTTCGGTGGGTTTTTCAGTTTGTTTTTATCGTAGACGAAAGCGAAATAGCCGTAATCGAAGGGAACGAAAGTGTCGTTTGTCCAGCCGCCAGGGATCTTCAACGCGCTAATGTCTGTTTTGCTCGGCGCAAATAATTTAGTCTGCGCGGCAGCTTCCAGAAGGTTGTTATCCAGTCCCAGAACCACGTCAGCTTTGCTGTTTTTACCTTCCATCCGCAGGCGGTTGAGCAGCGAAACGCCATCTTCCAGCGCCACGAATTTCAGCTGGCAATTACAGTCAGCCTCAAAGGCTTTTTTCACCGCAGGCCCTGGCCCCCAGTCGGCAGCAAAGGAGTCGTAGGTATAAACAGTCAGCAGGGGTTTGGCAAAAACGGGGGCGGCGATCAGTGCCAGCAACGGCAGGAATTTTTTGAACACTTTGCACCTCTTAGAATTAGGGGTGGCAAAGGACATTTGAGAATAGAGCCTCAAATCCCTTCGCCGGCGTTATCCGGATCAGGTTCGACGGGTATTATCTCAGCCAGACTTTCGCCTTAGCACCCCGTTGAGAACGCGTGCATTGTAATAACTTTGTGAATGATTCGAAAGCATTATACCCGTCATATTTCAAGCCGCAGGGGGGTTGGCTCCGGTGGGGCAAACCACGCCGATTTAAAGTCAAACCATCCCAGTGTGTTCATACGCACACCACGCATACTGCGTTGCCCTTCGATGCGTAGCCAGTGGTGGATTAACGGTAAAATATCATTGTTTTCAACCAGGTTCTGGCACCACTCAGGCAGAGGAAGCTCGCCGTTATGCCAGTTGCGGGTATCCGTTTCCCAGTCGATAGCAATGCACTTTTGAATCAGCGGCACTTCATAAAGATGCGAGTAAAGCGAAAACTCTAACGGCAGGGTGAAATTCGCGCTATTGAGCCAGATATCGCTGACGGCATCGCCCTGATGCCACTCTTCATAACTGACTTCTTGCACCACCAGTTTTACGCCAACACGTGCCAGCAATTCTTCCATCACTTTGCTGATTACCCGATGTTCGACGTGATCGCGATAAAACGTCAGCGTCACGGATTCCAGCCCGGCCGGTTTTTCGACGGCTGGTTGTGGATGCGTGTGGTGCCAGCGTGGCAGCAGTCCGTAAGCCGGGAACCAGTACTGCTGGTTTTGCTCGCCCGCGCTATACAGCAGATGAATCGGTGCCAGCACATGACTGAGCCAGCGGCGCACTTCTTTATTGCTGCCGGCGCTTGAGCGGTTATCAAATAAAATGTAGTAGCAGCCTTCTTCAAGGCGGCTTTCGACGGCTTTCTCGCTGTCGGGCATTCCCGATAATTGCACCGCACAGCTGACCTCTTCGCCAATGTCCGGCAGCACCCAGAAATTCACTTCGTCAATTAATGCGCGATAACCAAAGTAATCATCGTAGGCCTGGATTTTCAGTTGGTTGGTGTTATTACGCACCACCGAATAGGGACCGGTGCCGACTGGCTGGCGGGAGAAATGGCTTAAAGTTTGCCATTCGCGCGGCAGGATCATCGCGTTAACGCTACCCAGCAACCACGGCAGCCAGTTATCGGGTTGTGAGAGCTTAATATCCAGCGTCCAGGCCGTCGGAGAAGTAATTTCCGTGATATGCGAATACAGCGGCAAAGAGCTGATGCGTTGCAGAGACGTCGTCACATCCAGCATATCCAGCTCACGACCATGGTGAAAATGAATGCCGGGGCGCAGATAAAAACGCCAGTGTAATGGGGATATTTGTTGCCAGTGGTGCGCAATATCCGCTTCCAGTTCCCCATTTTCCTCATTTATACGGATCAGTCCGCTGAAAATTTGCCGGGCAATATGCGTTTCTGAACGGCGCAAAGCGGAGCCGGGCAACAGATTGAGCAGCGGGCGATAGTAGAGAACGCGCAGAATATGCCGCCCTTGCCGGAAGCTGCGCCCAAGGTGAGAAATCAGCATTTGGCGCACGGCGGCTTTATCGCCGACTATCTGCACCAGTTGGTCAATCCTGTCCTGCTCAAGAAGGTCTTCGGCGCGCTGTTGCTGGAGTGCAAGGCCGGTATACAAGAACTCAAGCTGTGAACGCTTGCCGCGTCCGACTTCCGCTTTCCAGCTCAGCCAGCCCTTTTCCTGCATCGCGCTAAGCAATGTACGCATATGGCGGCGGGAGCAATTCAGCAAATCGGCCAAATCATTCAACGTCGTTTCTTGCGGCTTACCTTCAAAGTTTTGCCACAAACGGATGAACTGTTGTTGCAGACGACCAGACGACATAAAAGAGGAACTCCCGGCAGAAACTCATCAATTTAACTTTCCTCATATTACGCCAATAATCATCAACGTTGAAAGCGAGGAGGTAGATATGAAACGGTCGCCAGTGGTTAAGTTTTATCAACAGTATTTTGCCGCAACCCAAAGTGTTTCTGTTGGATGGCTGGCTCGCCTGAAAGCAGAGCAACGTCTGGAGATGCTTGAGAACTTAATGCAGTGGGAGTCCGCGTTCGTAGAGCACCAAATCGCTGACAGCAAGTGTGACTGAGAATTGGTGGTTTTCACCTGGCCAGCAGATTAATACTGCTGGCTTTTTTATACCCGTCATTCTTCGAGCCGCAGTGCCGCCTTCTCGCAACTCGAATTATTTAGGGTATAGTCGAGGCCTTGCACACTTATCACCCGCTTAAGTAAAAAGGATCTTTCTGCATGATTTGGTTTCTGACCAAAGGACGACGCCTTAACCCGGTGTACGCCGCATTTATGATTGTGGCTTTCATGATGGGGATTGCGGGGGCACTCCAGGCGCCCACTCTTAGCCTGTTTTTAAGTCGCGAAGTGGAAGTGCGCCCATTCTGGGTTGGCCTGTTTTATACCGTCAATGCGATAGCCGGGATCCTCGTCAGTCTGGCGTTGGCGAAGCGTTCAGATAACCGGGGCGATCGTCGCAAACTGATTATGGTTTGTTGCGTGATGGCTGTAGCAAACTGTGTGCTTTTTGCTTTTAACCGTCATTACCTGACGTTAATCACCGTTGGCGTGATGTTCGCCTCTATTGCCAACACCGCGATGCCGCAAATATTTGCCCTTGCCCGTGAATATGCCGATAACTCAGCGCGTGAAGTGGTGATGTTCAGCTCGATAATGCGTGCGCAGCTCTCGCTTGCCTGGGTTATTGGCCCGCCGCTATCGTTTATGCTGGCATTAAACTACGGCTTCACCACTATGTTTCTTATCGCCGCGGGGATATTTGTTATCTCGCTGGCGTTGATTTTCTTCGCATTACCCTCGGTCGCAAGGATTGAGCAGCCCGCAGATGTGGCGCTTACCCAGGTCAGCGGCTGGAAAGATAAAAACGTCCGTCTGTTGTTTATTGCTTCGATGCTGATGTGGACCTGCAACACCATGTATATCATCGACATGCCGTTGTGGATCAGCAGTGATTTAGGCCTGCCCGAATCGCTGGCTGGGCTGTTGATGGGGACGGCTGCGGGGCTTGAGATCCCGGCGATGATCCTTGCGGGCTATTATGTAAAGCGTTTTGGTAAACGGCGCATGATGGTGATTGCCGTAGCCGCCGGCGTGTTGTTCTACGTCGGACTGATTATGTTCCACAGCCGTACGGCGCTGCTGTTGCTTCAGCTATTTAACGCGGTATTTATCGGCATTGTTGCCGGGATTGGCATGTTGTGGTTCCAGGATTTGATGCCGGGCAGGCCGGGGTCGGCGACCACGTTGTTCACCAATAGTATTTCGACGGGCGTGATTCTGGCGGGGGTTTTACAAGGCGCGCTGACCGAGAGTTTTGGGCATTATTCAGTGTATTGGTTGATTGCCGGGTTAGCGGTGTTTGCGTTGGTTTTGACCAGCCGGGTGAAGAATATTTAAGTTTTGGTGTTGGAGTAATGTCGGATGACGCTTGCGCTTATCCGACCTACAACTGCATTACTGGCGGATAAGCGCAGCGTCATCCGCCAGTAATGCAAATCGGTTTTCGTAGGGGGGATAAGCGCAAGCGTCATCCGCCAGTAATGCAAATCGGTTTTCGTAGGGCGGATAAGCGCAAGCGTCATCCGCCAGACAATGCCTGATTATTCAGCCAAAAACAGCTCCAACAGCGAATTCAAAAACAGCTTCCCGTGCTCGGTAATCTGCCAATAATCCTCAGTCTCAACCAGGTAATCTTTAGCTATCGCTTCATCTAACTGCGCGCGAATCACCGACTCATCAAGCCCGGTATATAAGCTAAATTCGTTGCGTGGCGCCGCTTCGAGCAAACGAAAACGATTCATAAAGAACTCGAACGGTTTATCGGCTTGTTCCACATCGTGCTGCTTGTCGAGGTATTTACCTTCCATATAACCGCGTGGATGGCGTGTTTTCGCGGTACGAACAATGCGCCCGTCCTCGAACGTTACCTTGCCGTGTGCGCCACAGCCAATCCCCAGGTAATCGCCAAAGCGCCAGTAGTTCAGGTTGTGCTGGCACTGGTAACCCGGTTTAGCATAGGCCGAGGTTTCATATTGCTGATAACCTGCCGCAGTCAGCAGCTTATCGCCTTGCTCGAAAATATCCCACAATGCGTCGTCGTCCGGCAGTTTTGGCGGACGCGAACTAAACAAAGTGTTCGGCTCAATCGTTAACTGATACCAGGAAAGATGCGGCGGGTTGAGTGCAATTGCCTGGCGCAAATCGTCCAGCGCTTCTTCTAGCGATTGATCCGGCAGGCCGTGCATCAAATCGAGGTTAAAGCTGCGCAAACCGAGTCCGCTTGCCAGATTCGCCGCGCGTTTCGCTTCACCAGAATCATGAATACGCCCCAGACGTTTGAGCTTAGGCTCGCTGAAACTCTGCACACCAATAGAAATACGGTTCACGCCAGCTCGTTGATAACTCACGAAACGGTCAGCTTCTACCGTTCCGGGGTTAGCTTCCATTGTGATTTCCGCATCGGCTGCCAGCGGCAGGCGCGCACGCACACCGTCCAGCAGGTTTTGCATCGCCTCTCCTGAAAGCAGGCTAGGCGTACCACCACCAATAAAGATGGTCTTTATTTCACGTCCTTGTGCCATTGGCGCGTCGATATCCAGATCGCGCAACAGGTGGGCGACATACTCATCGTGCGGCACGTCGCCCTTAAGTGCATGGGAATTGAAGTCACAGTAGGGGCACTTCTGCACGCACCACGGGATGTGAATATAGAGACTCAGTGGTGGCAAATTAGCCATTTTTCATTGCTTCCAGTAACAGTTTTAGCGCTTGCCCGCGGTGGGAAATGGCGCGTTTTTCGTCACGAGTCAATTCAGCGGCAGTTTTGCCTTCACTCGGGACAAAGAAAATAGGATCGTAGCCGAAGCCACCGGCACCCGCAGCTTCACGGGTAATCTGGCCTTCCCAACTGCCGTGGCAAACCAGCGGAGTGGGGTCTTCTGCATGATGCATATAAACCAGCACACAATGGAAACGCGCTTTGCGTTGCTCGTCTGGTACATCTTTCAGTGTAGCCAGAAGCTTTTCGAGGTTCTGCTGATCGGAGGCTTCTAAGCCTGCGTAGCGGGCAGAATAAATCCCCGGCGCACCACCCAACACATCAACCGCCAGACCTGAATCGTCAGCAATGGCTGGCAAACCCGTTATCTGCGCCGCATGGCGTGCTTTCAGAATGGCGTTCTCGATAAATGTCAGGCCGGTTTCTTCGGCAGACTCCACACCCAGTTCGGTTTGCGCCACGACATCCAGACCAAAATTGCTCAGTAAATCGGCGAGTTCACGCACTTTACCGGCGTTACCGGTCGCGAGGACAACTTTTTGCATAGTGAGAAAATCCTGTGAAATTAGGTAATTATTCGAGCAATGCCGCGACTTCCGTCGGGATGTGTTGCGGGTCGATAATTTTAATTTGTTTATGGCGGCCCAGATCGCCTTTCTCAAGCAGCACCTGACTTTTGGCGACTTTGAACTGTTTAGCCAGATATTTTACCAGATGGGCGTTAGCTTTGCCGTCAATCGGTGGGGCAGTGATGGCGACTTTTAGTTCGTCGCCATGCAGCCCGACAATACTATCGCGGCTGGCTTTCGGCTGAATGTACAGCCGTAAAACCAGCCCGTCTGCGGTTTGACTCACTGCACTCACAGCAAGAACCAAAGCCCCGGGAACAGATCCATACCAAGGTAGTTCAGCGCATACAGAATCAAAATCACCACCATCGCGGAGAAATCAATCCCGCCCATTGCCGGGATAATGCGGCGAATCGGTGCCATCATCGGTTCAGTTAATTGCATCAGCACATATTCTACTGGGCTGCGACCCTGGCTAATCCAGCTCATCAGCGAACGAATAATAATCACCCAGAATACCAGCGTACCGGCGGACTTGAGCAACGATAACAAGCCAACCAGCAGGTTCATTGGGTCAAGTGATAGCGCACCGACCTGAATAAGCAGCAGGATCGGGTACTTCAGCGTGGTGAGAATAAACGCCACCAACAGGGAAGAAGTATCGATCGGCCCAATTGAAGGGATTATCCGACGCAGTGGCCCGACAATCGGCTGGGTAATCTTGACGATAAACTGTGCAAAAGGGTTGTAAAAATCACAACGCGACCACTGCATCCAGATGCGAATCAATAGCACCATCACATACAGTTCAATCAGTGTTTTGACCAGGAAAGTCAACGTCAGCATGGCGTTCCTCAATAATTATGGTGATTAACGAGCGGAGTAATCCCGCGCGCCGAAAATAGCGGTTCCAATGCGCACCATGGTGCTGCCTGCGGCAATCGCGGCGTCCATGTCATCGGTCATGCCCAGGGACAACGTATCAACCGTTGCATAGCGGTTTTTGAGCGATTCGAAAGCCGCTGCCATCTTCTGGCAAACCGCTAACTGATGCTCGTAATCAGGCTCAGGGGCAGGGATCGCCATTAAACCTCGTAATACCAAACCCGGTAATTCAGCGACACCAGCCGCAAGCGTTTCAAGCTCGCTCAGCGCAATACCAGACTTGCTTTGTTCATCACTGATGTTGATTTGAATCAGCACGTTAAGCGGTGGAAGCTCAACCGGGCGTTGTTCGCTTAAACGAGTAGCAATGCGTAACCTGTCGACGGTGTGGCACCAGTCAAAATGTTCAGCCACCAGACGGCTTTTGTTCGACTGCAAAGGGCCAATAAAGTGCCATTCCAGCGTGGCTTCACTGTTATCGGCAAAGTAACGAATTTTATCCACGCCTTCCTGCACGTAGTTTTCACCGAATGCGCGTTGGCCGGCAGCAATCGCTTCTGCGAGAGCGCTTGCAGGCTTGGTTTTGCTTACTGCAAGCAAAGTAACTTCTTCTGGAGCACGGCCGCAGCGTTCAGTTGCCGCTAAGATTTTGTGCTGAACCTGTGCCAGATTGTGCGTTATCTCGTTCATAGGTTGGAAAGTGATATGGATATCGAAGAAATTGTGGCCCTTAGTGTAAAGCATAATGTCTCTGATCTACACCTGTGCGCGCAGCTTCCTGCTCGTTGGCGGCGGCAAGGACGGCTTGAACTACTGCCTGGCGGCGCGCCTGAACCACAAGCATTGCTTGATGACTGGCTGTCAAAAGCACAAAAGGAACAACTGGAAGAAAGCGGGCAAGTGGATTTCGCCGTGACGCTAAAGTCAGGGGTACGGTTGCGGGCGAACGCTTTTCACCAGCTGCAAGGCAACTCACTTGCCTTGCGGTTATTGGCGTCGGACTGTCCCAAACTCGAGGCGCTAAATGTTCCACCGTTGATCCCCGAATTGTTGCAATCCCCAGACGGACTAATTCTGGTGACTGGAGCGACAGGCAGTGGTAAATCCACCACGCTTGCGGCGATGGTTGAGCATCTCAACCATCAGCTAGATGGGCATATCCTGACACTGGAAGATCCTATTGAGTTCGTCCATCAATCAAAGCGCTGCCTGATTCAACAACGAGAACCTGGCACACATTGCCGCTCGTTTGCTGCAGCGTTACGTGCGGCATTGCGTGAAGATCCCGATGTGATTTTGTTGGGGGAATTACGCGATAGCGAAACCATACGCCTGGCGCTCACCGCTGCGGAAACAGGCCATCTGGTACTGGCAACATTGCATACTCGCGGAGCCGCACAAGCTGTAGAACGGCTGGTGGATGTCTTTCCTGCGGAAGAAAAAAACATGGTGCGCAGCCAATTGGCCGGCAGTTTAAAAGCGGTGCTGGCGCAGAAATTACAGCTTGATGCCCAGGGTGGAAGGGTGGCTTTGTTCGAGTTGTTGGTGAATACACCAGCCGTAGCGAGCCTTATCCGTGAAGGGAAAGCTCATCAGTTGCCCGGGCAGATTCAAACCGGGCAGCAATATGGCATGCAGAGTTTTTCGCACAGCCAAGCGCGGTTACGTGCGGAAGGTCGTATTGGTATTGCTCCCTCTCCTGGGGGAGAGGGCTGGGGTGAGGGATATTCCGATGATTAGAATTATTGCTTCTGTGTGTTTGCGTGTGTATGATTTTCATCTCAGGGAAGGTCAATGGATTCTTCCAATTCAGGAGTAAAGCCTATGTTTTTTTCTGTTGGCGTGGAGATGCCTGCAAACGATAACGAAGCGTATGGCATGATTGTTCCTGCGTTATGCAATGATGATTTCGGCTGTATTTCAGCGGCAGATAATCAAGATGAAATTGCACTGATGGTACGCGAGGCGATTTTATCGATTGTTGATTTCATGGTTGAGCGAGGAATGGATATCACCCAACTTAAAGATGCCGGGCCATTTGTTTATGCGGCAAATCCAGAATATGCGTACTGTAATCAGTGGCTGCTGGTGGATGTGGATTTGTCAGCTTTGGAGGGGAAGCAGCAGCGAATCAATATTTCTCTGCCAGATGCACTTTTGGAGCGGATTGATAACCGTGTAAAACAGCCGTCATCTGGTTACAAGGATCGCAGCCATTTTCTGGCAGTCGCGGCAAGGCATGAGCTGATCGGTGCGTCTTCAGACATGCCTGATAGCAAAAAAGACTAAGGGTTATAGTCAAACCAGCTTTCAAGAATGATGACCGCAGAGGCTGAATCAATGCTGCCTTTGTTAAGCGCGCGGAAACCGCCGTGTTCAAACAAACCAGCACGGGCTTCAACGGTACTCAGGCGCTCATCTTGCAACGAAACTTTTACACCAAAACGGCCATGCAGGCGATTGGCAAACTTTCTTGCGCGGACAGTAAGCGGTTGCTCGGTACCGTCCATATTCAGAGGTAAGCCAACAATCACTTCGTCGGGTTGCCACTCTTTAAGGATTTTCTCGATGACGTTCCAGTCAGGGGTACCGTCTTGTGCTTTCAGTGCTGTTAAAGGCCGTGCCGTTCGGGTAATACGCTGACCGATGGCGACACCAATACTTTTGGTGCCGAAATCAAAGGATAACAGTGTTCCGCTGCTCATTAAGCGTGCCCCGCTTCACTAGGCATATTATGAATATCAATGCCGATTAATTTTGCTGCTTCACGCCAGCGTTCAGAAATAGGGGTGTGGAAAAGAATCGACGCGTCTGCTGGTGCTGTGAGCCAGGCGTTGTCTAAAATCTCTTGTTCCAGTTGCCCTTTTTCCCACGACGAGTAGCCGAGCGCGACAATAATATCGGCTGGCTGCTTTGCGGTGCCAATGGTTTCGAGTACATCACGGGATGTGGTGATCACTGTGTCATCTGAAATTCGGATGCTTGAAGCAAAACAGTCCGGTGGGGAGTGCAGAATAAAACCACGGTCTTCTGCCAGTGGGCCGCCAATAAACACCGGTTTATCAAGGCGAATGGCTGGGTCACGCGGCTCTGGATCGATTTTGAGTTTTTCCAGAACACCGTCAACCTGAAGATTTTCGAGAGGTTTATTGATGATTATCCCCATTGCGCCATCTTCGCTGTATTCACAGATATAAACGACTGCACGCTTAAACAGAGGGTCCTGGAGCGCCGGCATGGCAATTAGAAAGTGATGCTGTAAATTCATTGTCAGAGGTTCTGGTTCCGGTTGAAAAAGCGGCATTAGATGCGCGAGGAATAGTCAGTTTATCACTTTTGAACTGCACTGGACACTCGGCCCATCCTTGGGCCGGGGTGGTGCAGGCTATTTCGCCAGACGTACTTCGATAGCGTCGAACAGCATACCCGTGATCGATACAGGGAACTCGGCTTCGATTTCGCGGATGCAGGTTGGGCTGGTGACATTAATCTCAGTGAGGCGGTCACCGATGATATCCAGACCAACAAAAATCAATCCTTTGGCTTTCAATGTTGGGCCGACACGGCGGGCAATTTCCCAATCGCTTTCAGTCAATGGACGTGGTTCGCCACGACCGCCAGCCGCCAGGTTACCACGAGTCTCACCACCTTGCGGAATACGCGCCAGGCAATATGGAACAGGTTCACCATCAACAACCAGAATACGTTTGTCGCCATCAACAATGGCTGGCAGGTAGTTTTGCGCCATGCAGTAACGATTGCCCAGCTCTGTTAGTGTTTCAGCAATAACGCCAATGTTAGGGTCGCCTTCTTTGACGCGGAAAATCGACGTGCCGCCCATGCCATCTAACGGCTTGAGGATAATGTCGCCATGCTTTTGCCAGAATGTTTTCAACTGTGCTTTGTTGCGAGTGACAAGTGTTTCTGGGGTTAAATCAGCAAACCAGGCGGTGAACAACTTTTCGTTACAGTCGCGCAGGCTCTGCGGTTTGTTAACGATCAGCGTGCCTTGTTCTTCGGCGCGCTCAAGAATATAGGTAGCGTAGATAAACTCGGTATCAAACGGCGGGTCTTTGCGCATCAACACCACGTCGAGATCGGCAAGCTGAATATCTTGCTCGCTGCCAAATTCGTACCATTTATCGTAGTTCTGCTCGACAGTGACCAGACGGGTGCGCGCATGCGCTTCACCGTTGATCAAATACAGATCGGCCATTTCCATATAGTGGAGTTCGTAACCACGGCGCTGGGCTTCCAGCAGCATGGCAAAACTGGAGTCTTTCTTGATGTTAATGTTTGCGATGGGATCCATCACGATGCCAAGCTTGATCATTGTTTTCTCCGGTTTTAGCCCAGGTCGCCAAAACGCACTTGCAGTGCGGTAATCGCGGTGAGCGCGGTAGTCTCAGTACGCAGAACGCGAGGTCCCAACAGAATATCAGTAAATTGATGGCGCGAGGTCATGGCGATTTCGTCAGCAGTTAAACCGCCTTCCGGGCCAATCAGCAGGCGCACACGTTCAACAGGTTGCGGCAAGGTATTAATACTGGCGTTAGCGCGTGGATGCAGATTGAGCTTGAGACTTGCATCGTCCTCAGCACACCACGCTTCAAGATCCATCGCCGGGCGCACTTCCGGCACCACATTGCGTCCACACTGTTCACAGGCAGCAATGGCAATTTTCTGCCACTGCGAGAGCTTTTTATTCAGCCGCTCGGCATCCAGTTTTACGCCACAGCGTTCAGAAAACAAAGGGGTAATCACATTCACACCCAGCTCAACGGCCTTCTGAATGGTGAACTCCATTTTCTCGCCACGCGACATGACCTGACCAAGATGCAGATGCAGTGGGGATTCGCGGTTATCGATGGTGGCACTAAGCACTTTCACCCGCACACTTTTCTTATCTGCCTGAACGATTTCAGCATCAAAAACTTGATTGCTGCCATCGAACAACTGCAGTGCGTGGCCTGCATTCATGCGCAGTACACGGCCGACGTGGTTAGCCGCATCTTCACAAAGTGCCACGTCCTGGCCAACGGTGAGTAATTCAGGATGGTGAATGCGGGGTATACGCATGGTTTTTAATATCCAAAAGAGGTCGTGTTTTTCTCCCTCCCCCTGAGGGAGAGGGGACTAAACCGCTAGTGTAGGTTAGCTGTTTTGCGCCTGGCAAGCTCGTAGCACATAAGGGTTATGATTACCCTGAACTTTGGATATGCGCTCATCGCGCTCACATTCCCAGGCAGTGACCGGATATTGCTTGTTCCACGCCTCAAACAGCTGGGTTTGCTGGCGAGAAAGGTTGAGCTGATATTGGTCACGCATGTAGAAATAAGTACGGGCAATAGCACCACGCGCACGCGCAGGTGGCTCGGCAATCTTATCTTTGAAGTCGACTTTCATTTCACACTGCCCGTACTGACCTTCGCCGCCATTCCACTGGCTATACATGAAGTTGTTACGGTCAGCATTCACTTCGCCTACTGCGGGTTGCAGGTTGTGCATATCGCTTTCCATCTTGCGATATTCCGGATCTTTAGCGCAGTTTTTACGTCCGCCATCTTGCCAACACTGGCGCTGATGGCCGAACTGCCAGGCCGGTACGACATGCTCCCACTCTATGCGTGTTGCGCGGTTTTGATTCTTACGGACTTTGTAACCGCAGGACTCGAGATCGGGAACGCCCTTTTTCCCTTCCCAGCTGATTTTACATCCGCAATAGAAGTCACCCGGCGCGTCGGCATTCACTTTGACGCCAGCGGCTTTAGCTTGAGAGAAATTATTAATACCGGCACTGAGTGCGGAAAAAGAGGAGAGGGCTGCAACAACTGCAACAGCCAAAGAATATTTGCGAGACATTTCCAGAATCCTTACTAAAACGTGCTCGCACCCTAACTGATGGGTTATCAGGATTCAATAAGCTAAATCAGGAAACTTTCCGATTATTATTTTTAATTACAGGAGGTTGTAGCGTCTGCTTTTAACAGGTCGCCGCACTGAACGCAGCGGTATTCTGCTTCGCCACGCACCACACGGTTATGGCGTCGGACGGTAAGCTGATGTAACTGGCAGCGGCAGCGATAGGGAAAGGTGTTCTTACGCACGGATTGCACTTCAAACTTATGCGTGCGACGAGCGGGGACGCCAAGCACCGCTTCCATCATCCATTTCCACTCTTTGCCGTGTGGTGCTACGCGGCCAAAGTGTTTCCAGACCAACAGATGTGCCAGTTCATGCGGCACAACTTCATCAATGAAAGTTTGCTGATTTTCCATCAGCAATACCGGATTTAGACGAATTTCGTAGCTATCCATCCATGCGGTACCCGCAGCAGTGCCGCGCTGCTGATAGACCAGTTTCGGTTCAGGATAGTTTCGGCCCAACTGCTGATTGGCTTGTTGGAGTTTTTCTCGCAGGCAGCGCATAACGGCCTGTTGGAGTGCGATGGGGAGTCTTGGGGATTTCATAACGGCACAGATTAGTGCCAGGCGAAGCAGGGTGCAAGCCCCTCTCCATTGTGGAAAGGGGCGAGTGTGGTTTATTCGTGAGCGCCAATCTCACGTAAGCGGCGGCCTTTCATCAAGTTACGTTCGATGTGTTCCAGGGAAACGTGTTTGGTTTCTGGAATCAGCCACAGAGTGAGCACAATAAAGAACAGATTTAACGCCGCGTAGACCCAGAAGGTATTCGCGTTACCCAGAGTGTTAAGCATGGTCAGGAATGTTGCGCCGACGATCATGTTGGCAATCCAGTTGGTGGCGGTAGAGCAGGTGATACCAAAATCGCGGCCTTTCAGCGGTTGGATTTCAGAACACAGCACCCAAATCAGTGGACCCGCACTCATTGCAAAACCGACGATAAACATCAACAGCATTGCGATGGCGAAGTATTGCGCGCCCTGGGAGTGAATACCAATGTGCAGCATGGTACCCAGTATGCCCATGCCAACAGCCATCACCATGAAGCCCAGTACCAGCGTCGGTTTACGGCCCCAGCGGTCCACCAGACCGATCGCAATAAATGTCGCCAGTACGTTGATCAGCCCAACAATTACGGTGCCCCACATTTGTTGATTGGTGTTGGTAAAGCCCGCTATTTCGAAGATTTTCGGCGCGTAATACATGATGACGTTCATACCGGTGAACTGCTGCATCACCTGAAGCAGAATGCCGAGGAACACCGCACGGCGGAAGTTGCTGTTGTCTTTAAACAGCGACCAACCGCTTTGTTTAACTTTCAGGCTTTCACGGATTTCTTCCAGTTCACGTTTGGCTTCGGCACTGGTATCACGCAGGCGCAACAGGACGCGCTCGGCATCGTGGAAACGACGTTTAGCAGCGAACCAGCGCGGGCTGTCTGGCAGGAAGAACACGCCAACCAGAAGAATCAGGGCTGGAATAGTAATGACGCCCAGCATCCAGCGCCATGAGCCGCTGTAGCTGAATGCGGTATCAGAAAGGTAAGCACCGAGAATCCCGATGGTAATCATCAGCTGGTACATCGAAATCATGCTGCCACGAATTTTTTCTGGAGCAATTTCAGACAGATAAAGCGGTGCGGTATAAGATGCAACACCGACTGCCAGCCCAAGCAACACGCGGGAAAGAATCAGGATTTCAGTATTCGGTGCAAACGCAGAACAGAGCGAACCTGCAACGAATAGCACTGCGCCAATCATCAGGCTGTATTTGCGCCCGATACGGAACGAGAGCCAGCCACTACCCACTGCACCGACTGCTGCGCCAAACATCATCGAGCTGACAACCCACTCTTGTTGATGTGCGGTTATCTGGAAATCTTTCGCGATAAACGGCAACGCACCGGCAATAACGCCGATATCAAGGCCAAACAACAAACCTGCCAGGGCCGCAAGGAAACAGACGAAAAAGGTCATGCTTTTGTTCGAGCGCCCTTGTTTTTTTATGTCAGGCATAGTGCTCTCCAGTTGAATTATTTGGGGGTGTCTCGCTATTAAGGGTAGGGCAACGCTACGTGAAATTATGTGATGCAACTCACGTTAGTGTAATCGCTTACACTAATGTCAAGAAGTGTATGTATAAATTTATTATATAAAACATAGCATTAAATGCGGATAATAAAAGAGAAAATAAGTAATCCGGACTAGTCTGAGCATTTATGTAAACAGTGCGTCAACATTAATCTGTCATGAGGATTAATCTTAATTAACTATCTTTTAACGCATATGTAATCGCTTTCACTGGGCGTTTGTTGGAGATGGCTGGGGGGAAGATGGGGGTTGTGGAAATAAAAAAGACCAGCAGAGCGCTGGCCTTTTAGATTGCTGACAAAGGTCACTAAACAGGTGTTGTAGGGGGGATAAGCGATAGCGCCATCCACCATTTTCGCCTGTTGTTGCAGATAAAAGTGTCGGATGACGCTGCGCTTATCCGACCTACGAAGAGGTTCGTCATCGGTCTTAAAG
>NZ_JAHWLU010000098.1:0-18618 GCF_022134725.1 Buttiauxella sp. S19-1 | reverse complement strand
GAACCACCGTAGGTTTTAGCCAGAACGGTAGTGATTGCTGCAGTCAGAGTGGTTTTACCATGGTCAACGTGGCCGATAGTACCGACGTTGACGTGCGGTTTTGTACGTTCAAATTTTTCTTTAGACACGGCTATATTCCTTACTGTTGCGCTCTCCCCTCAAGGAGAGAGCACGGGATCAATGTTTTTTAAAACCCGGGGTTTATTTACCGCGAGCTTCGATTACGGCCTGAGCAACGTTGTTTGGCGCGTCATCATACTTCAGGAATTCCATGGAGTAAGATGCACGACCTTTGGTCAGTGAACGCAGTTGAGTTGCGTAACCGAACATTTCAGACAACGGAACTTCAGCGTGAATCTGAACGCCAGTAGCGTTAGATTCTTGACCTTTCAGCTGGCCACGACGACGGCTAAGGTCACCGATAACGTCACCAGTGTTCTCTTCTGGAGTTTCAACTTCAACCTTCATGATAGGCTCAAGCAGAACTGGTTTCGCTTTCTTAAAGCCATCTTTGAAGGCAATAGAAGCGGCCAGTTTAAACGCCAGTTCAGAGGAGTCAACGTCGTGGTAAGAACCGAAGTGCAGACGCACGCCGAGATCTACTACTGGGTAACCCGCCAGAGGACCAGACTTCAGCTGTTCCTGGATGCCTTTATCAACAGCAGGGATGTATTCCGTTGGGATCACACCACCTTTGATGTCGTTGACGAACTCGTAACCTTTTGGATTCGAACCCGGCTCCAGTGGGTACATGTCGATAACAACATGACCGTACTGACCACGACCACCAGACTGCTTAGCGTGTTTACCTTCAACATCGGTAACTTTCGCGCGAATCGCTTCACGGTAAGCAACCTGAGGTTTACCAACGTTAGCTTCAACGTTGAATTCACGTTTCATACGGTCAACGATGATGTCGAGGTGAAGTTCACCCATACCAGCGATAATGGTCTGGTTAGTTTCTTCATCAGTCCATACGCGGAATGATGGATCTTCTTTAGCCAGACGACCCAGAGCCAGACCCATTTTTTCTTGGTCAGCTTTGGTTTTCGGTTCAACAGCGATAGAAATTACCGGTTCAGGGAATTCCATACGCTCCAGAATGATCACATTGTCCTGATCACACAGGGTATCACCGGTAGTCACTTCTTTCAGACCAATAGCTGCAGCGATGTCGCCAGCGCGAACTTCTTTGATCTCTTCACGTTTGTTAGCGTGCATCTGTACGATACGGCCCAGACGCTCACGTGCTGATTTCACCGGGTTGAACACGGTGTCGCCAGAGTTAACCACACCAGAGTAAACGCGGAAGAAGGTCAGGTTACCAACAAATGGGTCAGTTGCGATTTTGAACGCCAGAGCAGCAAACGGCTCGTTGTCGTCAGAGTGACGAACAGCCGGAGTGTCTTTACCGTCGTCCAGCATACCGTTAATCGCAGTAACGTCAGTTGGAGCTGGCAGGTATTCAACAACCGCATCCAGCATCGCCTGAACACCTTTGTTCTTAAATGCAGAACCACAGGTAACCAAGATAATTTCGTTGTTCAGTACGCGCTTACGCAGAGAAGTTTTGATCTCTTCTTCAGTCAGCTCTTCGCCACCAAAGAATTTCTCCATCAGTTCGTCAGAACCTTCAGCAGCGGCTTCAACCAGTTTCTGGCGCCATTCTTCGGCCAGTTCCTGCATATCAGCTGGGATCTCTTCGTATTCGAAGGTCACGCCCTGATCGGCTTCGTTCCAGTTGATGGCTTTCATTTTCACCAGGTCAACAACACCGGTGAATTTCTCTTCCGCGCCGATTGCCAGTTGCAGAGGCACCGGAGTTGCGCCCAGACGTTTTTCAATCTGATCAACAACTTTCAGGAAGTTAGCACCCATACGGTCCATTTTGTTAACGAACGCGATACGTGGAACTTTATATTTGTTTGCCTGACGCCATACGGTCTCAGACTGTGGCTGAACACCACCAACAGCACAGTAAACCATTACCGCACCATCAAGAACACGCATGGAACGTTCAACTTCGATGGTGAAGTCAACGTGCCCTGGGGTATCAATGATGTTGATGTGGTGTGGTTCGAACTGTTTAGCCATACCTGACCAGAAACAGGTGGTCGCAGCGGACGTGATGGTAATACCACGTTCCTGCTCCTGCTCCATCCAGTCCATGGTGGCTGCGCCATCATGAACTTCACCGATTTTGTGGTTTACACCGGTGTAGAACAGAACACGTTCGGTAGTAGTTGTCTTACCGGCGTCGATGTGAGCACTGATACCAATGTTGCGGTAGCGCTCAATGGGTGTTTTACGAGCCATTTGATTCCTCTATATCCTGGGACGTTCATTTAAGTAACCCAAAGCGGGCAGCTTATGTGAAGCGCCCGCTTGGTGACTAACACTCCGAAGGGATTACCAACGGTAGTGTGCGAACGCCTTGTTGGCTTCAGCCATACGGTGAACGTCTTCACGTTTCTTAACTGCAGTACCTTTGTTCTCTGCAGCATCAGAAAGTTCGTTCGCCAGGCGAAGAGCCATGGATTTATCACCGCGTTTACGAGCAGCTTCTACGATCCAACGCATTGCCAGAGCATTACGACGAACCGGACGTACTTCTACTGGAACCTGATAAGTAGAACCACCAACACGGCGGGACTTAACTTCGACAGTCGGACGAACGTTGTCCAGAGCGACTTCGAAAGCTTCCAGTGCTTGTTTACCAGAACGCTGAGCCAGGGTCTCCAGCGCGGTATACACGATAGATTCAGCAGTAGATTTCTTACCATCTACCATCAGAATGTTTACAAATTTGGCCAGCAACTCTGATCCGAACTTAGGATCTGGAAGAATTTTACGTTGACCAATGACGCGACGACGTGGCATGGGAATACTCCGTTGTTAATTCAGGGTTGTCCAAAACTCTATTGAGTTTGACATTTATTTAAAACGTTTGGCCTTACTTAACGGAAACCATTAAGCCTTAGGACGTTTCACGCCATACTTGGAACGAGATTGCTTACGGTCTTTAACGCCGGAGCAGTCAAGTGCACCACGAACGGTGTGGTAACGAACACCTGGCAAGTCTTTTACACGACCACCACGGATCAGGATCACGGAGTGTTCCTGCAGGTTGTGACCTTCACCGCCGATGTAGGAGGTAACTTCAAAACCGTTAGTCAAACGCACACGGCATACTTTACGCAGTGCGGAGTTTGGTTTCTTAGGAGTGGTAGTATATACACGAGTACATACGCCACGTTTCTGCGGGCAGGCTTCCAGCGCAGGCACGTTGCTTTTTGCAACTTTGCGAGCGCGTGGTTTGCGAACCAGCTGATTAACTGTTGCCATTAAATAGCTCCTGGTTTTAGCTTTTGCTTCGTAAACACGTAATAAAACGGCCTCATATAATATGAGGACGCAGAATTTTAGGGCTGAGCCGAAAAGGTGTCAAGAAATATACAACAATCCTGGATTTTACCAGGTAATCTGCTGTTCGTGTTTAACTGTCAATCTGACGAAGTCAGTATAGCTGACCTTGCCTATGCTGGTTGAAATTTGAGCAGTTAAGCCGCGGGCCTCAATATCTTCCTGCAGAGCGTAGATAGAAATGGGGGCAGCGAGCAACAAATCAAGGGCCTTCGTTCCTGAGAGTGCGACAATAACCGCATCCTGAATCAATAACAACTCATCGCCTTGCTTAATGCAGCGCAGCATCGATTCTAGATCCGTATGAAAAGGTGAGTGTTGTAAAATATGCAGCATGTAGCCTCAGAAGGTTAGCACGACATCAAACTGATGAAGCATTTCACCCAGCGAATCCGGTTCTAGCGGTTTTGCATCCAGAACCCACGCATTGTCTGGTGATAATCCCCGCTCACGGATAGAGGCAGCACAGAGATAACACTGTTCAATGTCATATAACGGCAGTACACGAAATGTCGCGATGTAATCCCTGGCAAGAATAAGACCAGGCTGTTGCCCCGGAATCAGCTGCAATATTCCGTCACCAATGAAAAACACCCCGATATCTTCTGTTAGTGCCGATGTTGCCAGCAAGGCATCTAACCCTTCCCGGCCAGCAGAGCTGCCATGGGGGGCTGATTTAAATACAAATGCCACACGCTTCATCAGAATTGCACCGTGCGATCGCATGTCAGCGTTGCTTGTGCCAGCGCCCCAAGACCACTGAGCGTAAAACCTGGCTGCAAGTTATGGTTCGGTAAACCGAGTTGAGTGGCTTGCTCTTCGTCCGTCACGCCACGACGCAGTGCCGCTGCGACACAGATATGCAGTTCAACGCCATGTTGCTGATGCAATTGCTGCCACGCATGCACGACATTGAATTCGTCGCTCGCAGGCGATGTCAGAAGGTTTGCGTTGAGGACACCTTCACGATAGAAAAACACGCTTTCTAACGTATGACCTTGCGCGATGACAGCCTGAGAAAATTGCAACGCACTGCTCGACTGCTGAGTACCGTACGCCGGGCCTGTCACCAGAATAGCAAAACGCATTACTTATCTTGCCCCTGGAAATCACCGTTCTTGAATTGACGGATGTAGAGATAAACCGTGTGCTTAGAAATATTCAAACGGTCAGCAACCTGGTTGATCGCATCTTTAATATCAAAGATACCTTTCTCGTAGAGGTTCAACACAATCTGTCGGTTCTTAGCATTGTTGGACACATTGCGATCGGCATTCACTTCTTCAATCGTGAATTCCAGAGCCTGCATAACCAGATCTTCCACAGAAGAAGCAAAGTTAACGGATGAAGCAACTTCCGGCGTTTCCGGCGGAATAAACGTCGACATAATTTGCGAGAACGGCACATCCAGGTTGATGTTGATACACAACAGGCCGATGACACGTTCATCACGATTACGGATGGCGATAGTTTCTGATTTCATCAGAACGCCACTTTTGGCACGCGTAAAATAGCATTTAGAAACGCTACTATCCGCACCGGTCATATCATGCAGCATACGCAATGCGAGATCGGTAATTGGCGAACCAATTTTACGCCCGGTATGTTCACCATTCGCAATACGAATGGCAGAACATTTCAAATCTTGCAGCGAGTGCAATACAATTTCACAATGAGAACCAATCAGCATCGCTAACCCGTCCACAACCGCTTCGTAGGATTTTAATATTTCAAAGTCGGTTTGTTCAAAAGGACGCTGGTCCAGTAAGTCAAGCTCACTGGTTTCATTGGTTAAAAGCGAATTGGACATTTAAAGATACCACCCTCTACAGAGAGCCTGTCGCGCTTAAATGGTGTCAGGGCAGACTCATACTCAGTTGAAACGCCGTCTGCTAAGGTAATACAGCGTCAGATACGCTTTCCAGCTTTTATTATATCTTGCCTCAAATAAAAAACCGCCGCCCCTGAGGGCGGCGGTTAATCATACCTTACTTGCTCTTAGCTGCTTCAGCTTCTGGAGCAGGAGCGGCATCTGGTTTAGAGTCTGCTTTAGCGGCTGGTTTGATATCCAGCAGTTCAACGTCAAATACCAGTGTGGAGTTTGCAGGAATTCCTGGAACGCCAGTTTTACCGTAAGCCAGTTCTGGTGGAATAACCAGTTTGATTTTCCCGCCTTTCTTCAGGTTTTTCAGGCCTTCAGTCCAACCAGGGATAACACCGTCAAGACGGAAAGAGAGTGGCTCACCACGGGTGTAAGAGTTATCAAACTCTTTACCGTCGATCAGCGTACCTTTGTAGTTCACCACGACAGTGTCGCTATCTTTTGGTGCTTCACCGGTACCGGCTTTGTCGATTTTATACATCAGGCCAGTAGAAGAAGTTTTAACACCTTTCTCTTTTGCGAAAGTATCACGGAAGGCTTTGCCTTTATCCGCATTTTCTTTAGCGTCTTTTTCCATTTTTGCTTGAGCGGAAGATTTCACGCGAGCTTCGAAAGCTTGCAGCGTCTGCTCAATTTCCTGGTCAGACAATTTGCTCTTGTCAGCAAATGCGTCCTGAACACCAGCGATCAACTGGTTTTTATCCAGTGTAATCCCTAGTTTTTCTTGTTCTTTCAGAGAGTTTTCCATGTAACGGCCCAGCGAAGCACCTAATGCGTACGCAGATTTCTGGTCGTCATTCTTGAATGCCGCGTTGCTGGCAGCAGGTGCAGTGGCAGCCGGAGCAGCGGTTGCAGGTGCTGCTTCGGTTGGAGCAGCGAACGCCGGAGCGCTCAGGGCAACGGCCATCGTGGTCGCCAGTAGCGTTACTTTAAACAGTGATTTCATCCATTTCTCCAGGGCCGGGGCCTCAAACCCCAAGGTTATTATCAACTAAGAGATGTACTATAACGTCGTGGAAGAAATCTACACAATCTCTCCGCGTCTTATCGAGACAATTTCAGACTCTTTTTGTTTAAAGAAGTTTCGTCCAGAGCAAAACTGCGCTGTAACATGCCGAATTTTTCAGTAGAATCGCCGGAAATTGTCCATCCGCAAGCAAGGAGAGATTAACCATGCAGCAAAAATCGACCGAACAACGGCTGGAAGAACTTGAGAGTCGTCTCGCTTTTCAGGAGATTACGATAGAAGAGTTAAATCAGACGGTAACGGCGCACGAATTAGAAATGGTCAAACTGCGCGAGCATTTCCGATTGCTGGTTGAAAAGTTAAAAGCTAGCCAACCGTCAATGGTGGCTTCAGAAGCCGAAGAAACTCCACCTCCGCATTACTAGCTATCAGCACAAAAAGAAAAGGCGTGTCAATGACACGCCTTTTTTATCTCTAACGGATTAGTGGCAACCGCAGCCGCCGTTACCGCCACAACCGCCTTTGCCATGTTCGTGATCATGGTCGTGGCCTTGACCACCACAGCAACCACCTTCGTGGTCATGGTCGTGGTGATGATCGTGCTCGCCGTGAACGTGACCATGAGCCAGTTCTTCAGCGGTAGCTTCACGAATAGCGATAACTTCTACGTTGAAGCTCAGGTTCTGGCCTGCCAGCATGTGGTTGCCATCGACAACAACGTGCTCATCTTCAACCGCAGTGATTTCAACAGGTACTGGACCCTGGTCGGTATCAGCCATAAAGCGCATACCTACTTCCAGCTCATCAACACCCATGAACACATCTTTAGGAACGCGTTGAACCAGATTTTCGTCGTACTGACCGTAAGCGTCATTTGCGCCAACGTTCACATCGAAACGATCACCCACTACGTGGCCTTCCAGCGCAGTTTCCAGGCCTGAAATCAGGGAACCGTGACCATGCAGATAGTCCAGCGGCGCACTCACCGGAGACTCATCGACCAACACACCATCTTCTGTACGTACCTGATAGGCCAGGCTGACCACCAGGTCTTTTGCTACTTTCATGATATCTCCTGAGCGAGCATGGGGAAAAAAACTGGCGCCGATTGTAGCGGAATTTAGCGCCGGTGTACCCCTAAGCTTAAAAAAAGCTGGCGCATCTCGCTAGTCCGGATGAAAAATCCCGATGACTTGCTCTTGTTCGCGAACATGCTCGCGTGCTTGCTTATCCGCCTCACGCATTTGGTGACCGCACTTAACACACTCAACAATATCGACATTATTCTCACGCCACATCGCGAGGGAATCCCGCGTCTGGCACTCAGGGCAAACAGCCCCGGCAATAAATCGTTTACGCACCGGCATTAGCTTCACCTTTTTTATTCAAAATCATCCCAACCATCGAACTGGCGACGTTCTTGCTGCATCTCTCGTTCGAAGATCTCTTCTAATTCACGACGTGCTTCACGCACCCTGGAAATTTGTGCGTTATCGGTATGAATCGGCATTAATTCACGCAGCATGCTCATATCCAGACGCCGGAAATGAAGCTGCGCACGATGCGCCTGATGAGGATGCATTCCCAGCGTCATCAGCGCCTTACGCCCCAACTCTAGCGCACTGGAAAATGTCTCGCGTGAAAATTGGCTGACTCCAGCTTGCAACAATTCATGTGCTTCTACACGGCCCCTGGCGCGCGCCAGTATCGCCAGATGTGGAAAGTGTTGTTGACACAAATGCACCACTTTCATTGTGTCTTCCGGCTCATTACAGGTAATCACGATAGATTTTGCTGTCTCGGCACCCGCGGAACGCAGCAATTCAAGTTCGGTGGCATCGCCGTAGTAAACCTTATAGCCATATTTGCGCATCAGACTGACAGAACTGATGTCTCTCTCGAGTACCGTGATGCGCATTTTGTTCGCCATCAGCAAACGTCCAATCACCTGCCCGAAACGCCCGAAGCCCACAATAATGACTTGTGGTTGATCGTCTTCTACGTACGGTTTCTCTTCATTTTCATCATCAACAACATTAAAACGTCGAGCAAGAATAGCATCCACGCCTTTCATCAGTAGCGGCGTGGTCATCATCGAAAGTGTGACGGTCACCAGCAACAGTGGCATTTGGTCACCGCTGAACAGCTTTTGTGATGAAGCCGTAGAGAAAAGTACGAATGCAAACTCCCCGCCCTGACTTAGCACGCCTGAAAACTGTAAGCGCTCGGAACTCCGCAAGCCAAAAAACCACGAAAGGCCATACAACACCCCGGCTTTGACCGCCACCAGCACCAACACACCTAAAACGACCCAGAAGATATGGGTGTAGAGCACGCCAAGATTTAAAGCCATGCCAACGGAGATAAAGAACAATCCCAGCAATAATCCTTTAAAAGGATCAATGGCGATTTCCAGTTCGTGCCGGTATTCACTTTCCGCCAATAACACGCCGGCGATGAACGTCCCAAGCGCCATTGAGAAGCCCAGCGCATCCATAAATAACGCCGACCCCAATACCAGCAGCAATGCCGCGGCAGTAAACACTTCACGCACGCCGGAACCAGCAATAAACCGGAAGACAGGTTTCAGCAGGTAACGTCCGCCAATCAACATGCCAGCGAAAGCCAGCACTTTGAGGCCGATTTTTATCCAGTCCGTATGACCACCGTCATTACCCGCCAACAGCGGTACCAGCGCTATCGCCGGGATCACCGCTAAATCCTGAAACAGCAGTACAGAAAAACCGAGCTGCCCGGACTCATTGCGATTCATGCCTTTGTCGCGCATCAACTGCAACGCCATCGCAGTTGATGACATCGCCAGTCCAATACCGCCAATCACTGCCGCCTGCCAGGAAAACTGCGTCAGCATCAGCAAACCTGCCAACACCACCGCACTGAGCAACACTTGTGCCGCCCCCACGCCAAAAATAGAGCGCCGGAGTTGCCACAATTTAGCCGGATTCAGCTCCAGCCCGATGATAAACATCAGGAACACCACGCCCAATTCAGAGAAGTGAAGAATTTCATCCACGTCACTGATAAAACCTAAGCCCCACGGCCCAATCGCGATACCCGCCAACAAATAGCCAAGCACCGCGCCAATGCCTAAACGGGCAGCAATGGGCACCGCCACCACCGCGGCAAATAAAAACAACACTCCCGCCATCAATACGTCAGAACCTTCCATTAGCGACCTCCCGGCAATAACGGTGCAGCCAACCACTCGCCATAAGCCTTCGCATGGCTGGCAAGCTCCTGGGGAGACTGACGGCGCGCCCAGTACACAATGATGGGATTCATCCAGTGCATACGGCACATCGCGGCAGTAAGTTCAAAAGGACGCAAAATATCGGTCAGCGGAAAGCGATTAAAACCGTCATGCCGATAGGCGCCTTCCGGCTCTCCGGTGGTAATCACACTACGCCAATACTTTCCCTCCAGAGCATTCCCTCCGACACCGCTGGCAAAACCACGGCTCAACACACGGTCCAGCCACTCTTTGAGTAACGCCGGGCAGCTATAGGTATAAAGGGGATGCTGGAAGACGATGACATCATGCTCTTGCAACAATGCCTGCTCATGATAGATATCGATAAAAAAATCAGGATAGTGCGCATAAAGGTCATGCACTGTGACATTAGCGAGCTTCTGCGCCGGCTGGAGTAGGACGCGGTTTGCGACCGAGTCTTGTGACTCCGGATGGGCATATAGCAGCAAAACTTTCGGCGGCTGCAACATCATTACCCTCCAGGGCGTCGTCATAGTCTTTATTTTGGGCTACCATGCAGCCCGACGCGAAGGCTGAAGCTTCACGTTACCTAAATATAATGACAATTTAACATACTCTGAACATACGGCGCTTTATGATTGTTTTCTCCTCGTTACAAATTCGTCGCGGTACCCGCGTTCTGCTGGATAACGCCACCGCTACCATCAATCCGGGCCAAAAAGTGGGTCTGGTGGGTAAAAACGGCTGCGGCAAATCCACGCTGCTGGCGCTGCTGAAGAACGAGATCAGCGCCGATGGCGGAAGTATGACCTTTCCAGGCAACTGGGCATTAGCCTGGGTAAACCAGGAAACCCCGGCGCTGGCCATGCCCGCCATTGAATATGTTATTGATGGCGACCGTGAATTCCGCCAGCTTGAAGCCGAACTGGCAAAAGCCAATGAGCGCAATGACGGTCATGCTATCGCGCTGGTTCACGGTAAACTGGATTCAGTTGACGCCTGGACCATTCGCTCTCGTGCTTCCAGCCTGCTGCATGGTTTAGGCTTCAGCAATGAACAACTCGAACGCCCGGTTAGCGACTTTTCTGGTGGCTGGCGTATGCGCCTCAACCTGGCACAGGCGCTGATTTGCCGTTCTGATTTGCTGCTGCTCGATGAACCAACCAACCACCTGGACTTAGACGCCGTTATCTGGCTCGAGCGCTGGTTGAAAAGCTATCAGGGCACCTTGATTCTGATTTCCCACGACCGCGACTTCCTTGATCCGGTGGTCAGTAAAATCATTCATATCGAGCAGGAATCGATGTTTGAATACACCGGTAACTACTCGTCGTTTGAAGGCCAGCGTGCGACACGCCTTGCTCAGCAACAGTCGATGTATGAAAGCCAGCAGGAGCGCGTCGCGCATTTGCAAAGCTTTATCGACCGCTTTAAAGCCAAAGCTAGTAAAGCAAAGCAGGCCCAAAGCCGCGTGAAGATGCTTGAGCGCATGGAATTGATTGCGCCAGCGCACGTCGACAACCCATTCCATTTCAGTTTCCGCGCCCCAGAAAGCTTGCCAAACCCACTGCTGCGCATGGAAAAAGTCAGCGCCGGTTATGGCGACCGCGTGATCCTTGATTCCATCAAGCTGAACCTGGTTCCAGGCTCGCGCATCGGTCTGCTTGGCCGTAACGGCGCAGGTAAATCGACGCTTATCAAACTGCTGGCGGAAGAAATTCAACCATTGCAGGGTGATATTGGTCTGGCTAAAGGCATCAAGCTGGGTTACTTCGCGCAGCATCAGCTCGAATACTTACGCGCTGACGAATCACCATTGCAGCACCTGGCGCGTATTGCACCGAAAGAGCTGGAGCAAGGGTTGCGGGACTACCTCGGCGGTTTTGGCTTCCGTGGCGATAAGGTCACCGAGCATACGGCACGTTTCTCAGGCGGTGAAAAAGCACGTCTGGTTCTGGCGCTCGTCGTCTGGCAGCGCCCTAACCTGCTGCTGCTTGATGAACCGACCAACCACCTTGATCTCGACATGCGTCAGGCGCTGACCGAAGCATTGATTGATTTCGAAGGCGCGCTGGTCGTCGTTTCGCACGACCGTCACTTACTGCGCTCGACCACTGACGATTTGTATCTGGTTCACGACGGTAAAGTCGAAGCGTTTGATGGCGATCTGGAAGACTACCAACAGTGGCTTATTGACCTGCAAAAGCAGGAAAACCAGCCGTTGGATTCGGCAAAAGATAACGTCAACAGTGCGCAGGCGCGTAAAGACCAAAAGCGCCGTGATGCCGAGTTACGTACCCTGACTCAACCACTGCGCAAGCAAATCACCACGCTTGAAAAACAAATGGAAAAGTTAAATGCGCAGCTTGCAGCAGTAGAAGAGAAACTGGCTGATAGCGCCATTTACGACCAAAGTCGTAAAGCGGAAATGACCGAATGCCTGCAAACTCAGGTGAAGGTGAAAGCGGCGCTAGAAGAGTGTGAGATGGAATGGCTGGATGCGCATGACCAGTTAGAACAGATGATGCAGGCTGAATAAAATCAATGGGGGAAGAAATTCCCCCATTAGTAAATTATACCCTCACAAAGCCGCCACCAGCCGTTGACGAATGGTTTCCAGGTGGTCGGTATTATAAAGTTTGCCATCAAGGAAGCGGGTTTTTAGCTCTCCTTCCTGCTCCTGCTGCCAGGTTTGCTCATCGTGAAGCTGGAAATCTCCCGCCTCATCGCGCACCACTTGCAACAACCCTCTGGCCGAACGCTTAAGGCCGTTATCGGTTTTCGGCTCTTTGAAGATAACCCTTCCGACTCCGTTCACCTCGCCATAAGTGGCCTTCATCGCAAACCCGAAAGTGTCACGCGTGTGGTATTGGTAGGTAAAAGACCCGACGCCAAACACCACATTCGAGCTGGCAAAACCTTTCGCTTCCAGGCGGCGCAGAATTTCTTCTGCTCGCTCAAGCGTAATGGAATCGCCATAGATCAGCCCGACATGCGGATCTAACACCTTGTAGCCTTTCTCGTTGATGGTGCCGCCAAAAATCTCCCACAACACTTCTACCGACCCTTTTTCCTGCACGGTGCGTTCAGGGGAATTATCTGCCCCCGTACCGCAGAGTATATCCACCGGGTCGCCGCTGTCCGGGCGAAACACCACGCGCCCCTGACGCGACATAATTAACGGCTTAAGCTCCCTGGTGTATTCCGTCAACACCTGCCAGTAATCCCAGGTATCAGAAACTATCGACACAAATCCCTGTGGATATAAGTCAGCAATCAGGCGGCGAAAAGTTTCGATTTCATGATTTTTCTCGCCCATGCACATCACGCTGTGTTCCGTTGCCGGAATACTTGCCGCGATAAAATAGTCCTGGCTGTCGGTGTAGTGCTGCCGGGCATAGAGAATGGCAGGAATGCTGTCCGTGCCTTTGAAACTCAAAAGATGGCCACAGCCGGATTGCGCCGCATCATGCAAACCCGACATGCCGCGAAACGCAAAATCATGGCACTGGAAATCAAGATGGCTAAGATCGCTACAGGTCCGTTCCGCCCAACGCTGGCAAATTTTGCGGTAATGATGGGCGATAGTGGCGCAGGTGGAGGATTTCCACAGTTCAGCAGAGAGCACGGTTTCAAGATAATTCACCAGCCAGAAAAATTCGTCTCGGGTATTGGTGATAGTCAGGACCGGAATTTTCATGCCGACTTTGCTGCCTTCATCTAATCCCTTGATATGCAAAGGCAGGTATCCCAGGCGATGCAATGCGCGGATCGGTTCAATCGCCACAGTGTCTTTACCGATATAGCTGTCCATGAGCTGCTTGTATTCAGCAACCACCTGCTCCTCAGGCGCGGCGAAAAACTTTTCATTAAACAGATCCACCATAAACCACTGCAAAAAGCCCTGAAGCCCGAAAAACACCAGCTTGCCGTCGTCTACCGGAGAATGAAAATAGTGGTCGCTGCGCGGGGTAAAGTTTGAATAAACCTTCGTTGTCCCCAGCGGATATTGTTCACGATGCGAAACCTTGTAGCCATCAATCGCCAGAATAGGGTTCATTAACATGATTTCATCTCCTGTGCCTGGAAGAGTGGCGCAATATCAATAAGTTCAACGCCTTGTTGCGCAGCCTCTGCGGGCGCAATGGATGTCGTCGTGTAGATTTTGTCGATCCCCTGATTGAGAAGATGTGCCACTCCTTTTGAAAAAAGACCGTGCGTCACATACAAACTGACACTCCGTGCGCCAGCCTTGCGCAGCACTTCGGCTGACCCTATAAATGTTCCTCCTGCGTCGCAAAGATCGTCGGCAATCAGCACGTCTTTCCCTGCCACATCGCCTGCAACTAATGCAAAACCGGTCAGCACGCCGCTTTCCACATCGCGCTGCTTGGTCAGGATACCGAAGGTGCTCGCCCCGGTAGCCTGAGCCACCAGATGGATTTTTTTCAATGCGCCCGCGTCCGGGGCAATCAGCATTAACCGCCCTTCGCGTAATGCGCTAACCAGAGCGTTGCTCCCCTGTAGACAGACTTCCTGCGGGATAGCCACCAGATTATTAATGGCAGCAGCGGCAGCTTCGCTGTGAGGGTCAAGGACAAACACTTTGTCGAAACCGAGGGTATTGAGCTGCATGGCAAACACTTTAAGCGCAAAACTATCTCCGGCTTGCATATGCCGATCCTGTCGGGCATAAGGCAGCCAGGGAAGTTCAAGGTGGCTGAAACGCACATCGCAAGCATGGCGAATCGCCTCCACCAACTGCGCCAACAGCATAAAATCATCCATGTTTTTCATTGCGCAGGCGCGAATCCGCATCAACTCTACACGTTTAGGTAAGGTACCCTGCACCTTCAACCAGACCGCACCATCAGGAAACACACCGCTGTTAATTTCCGGGGTGATGCCATCCAGAGAAACCTCAAGTTTTATCGCCATAATGTCGTGTCCTTCCTCTTTATTTCGATTATTGTCCTTGTGACACATTTAATATTGTCCATAAGACAATATTAAGCAAGCACTATTTTTTGCCGATCCTGGTTGATAAAGGTTGTCAGTGGCGATGGACATCCGTAAATTTGTCCTAACGACAGTTTTAAGCGTACATATCGTTATGCGTTCTGAAGAAAGATACCTGAAAGATTATGATGCCTCGCGCTTCGCCTCTCCGATTGTCACTGTCGATAACGTATTGTTTTCGCTGGATAACAATGAACTAAGCGTATTATTGGTTAAACGAGCTAATCACCCTTACCAGGGGGCCTGGGGGCTGCCCGGTGGGTTTATTGATATGACCCTGGATGAGTCCACGCGTGATACCGCCTTACGCAAACTGGTTGAAAAAACGGGCGTCATTCCCCCGTGGCTCGAACAACTGGAAACCTTCTCTGGCAAGTATCGTGATCCACGCGGCTGGAGCCTGACGACGGCCTGGTTCGCCCTGATCGCCAGAACCGATTGCCAGCCACATATTGAAAGCGTCAGCGATGCGAAATGGTTACCGACTCACCAACTGGTACAGCAGACTCTGGCCTTTGATCACGGTGAGATTATTACCCATGCACTAAACCGGCTACGGCAAAAAACGCGCTATTCACTATTGCCGGTCTATTGCCTGGCAGAAGAGTTCACGCTCACGCAATTGCAGGAAGCGACAGAAATTATTCTCGGGCAGGCGATACAGCGCAAAAGCCTGATCCGCCGCTTTGAGGCGTCAGGCATGTTTGAAGATACAGGGAAAAGTAAGGCGACTGGGGCGCGTAAAGCACGGCTTTATCGGAGAAAAGAAGGAGTGGATATCCATCTTTTCTCACGTAACTTGCTCAATGATACTGCCGGGTAGCGGCATCAATGCCAAATCAGCAACACACATGCCGCAGTCAGCAATCCCATAAAGACATTAAAGATTGTCCAGGCACGGCGGCTACGAAGTAGCTTGCCAATCATGCTGCCAAACGCAATCCAGATGATGCCAGCAACGATGTTGACCAGCGCGATACCGATGCTGATTAACACCACAGAGTGCAGGTACTGAGCACCCGCAAGGCTAAAACTTGCGACTGCACCTAGCGCCATCAACCACGCTTTCGGGTTGATAACCTGTAATAAACCGCCCTGCCAGAATGGGATAGGTGACGGCGGCGGCGCATCGGTTTCCAGCGTTTCATAAGTCGCGGTGCCGATTTTCCATGCCAGCCATAACAGGTAAGCACTCCCGGCAATCTTCAGGATGAGGTGCAAAGCAGGATACAATAGGATTAAGCTACCGACGCCAAAAGCCACCAGCAACAAAATGCACTGCATCCCCAACATGATACCTATCATCAAAGGGAGGGTTCGCATAAAGCCGTAGTTGGCGCCGGAAGAAGTCAGCAACATATTGTTTGGGCCGGGTGTAATCGCCGCGACCCACAAAAAACCAAGCATTGAGAAGAAAAGCGTTTCCATGAAATGGGTGATCCGCACCCGGTAAGTTAATTAGCAAACTAAATGAAACTAACAGTGTGATATGGCCACGACAAGTCCCGCAGCATTGAATTTTAATCACGTAGACGATGAACAATTTCGTCCGTTAAAGGGTGTCAGTAATCCGCACCTGCAAACCATGCTCCCACGCTTAATTCGCCGCCGCCTCAATTTCAAACCTCACTGGCAGCGTCTGGATATGCCGGATGGGGATTTTGTTGATCTTGCATGGAGTGAAGACCCACGCCAGGCAACGCATAAACCACGGTTAGTCGTTTTTCATGGTCTTGAAGGAAGCCTGCACAGCCCGTATGCACATGGGTTAATTGATGCTGCGCGTAAGCAAGGCTGGTTGGGTGTGGTGATGCACTTCCGTGGCTGTAGCGGCGTGCCGAATCGCATGAAACGCATCTATCACTCCGGCGAAACCGAAGATGGCAGCTATTTCCTCAACTGGCTCTCTACACGTTACGGTAAAGCCCCCACGGCGGCGGTCGGGTTTTCTCTCGGCGGTAACATGCTCGCCTGTTTAATGGCAAAACAAGGCGCAGATTGTACGCTACAGGCCGGTGTGGTGGTTTCTGCCCCGCTAATGCTTGAGCATTGTAGCAAGCATATCGAGAAAGGTTTCTCGCGCGTTTACCAACATTATCTGTTGAATCTGCTGAAGAAAAATGCGGCACGTAAACTCAGAAGCTATCCAGGCACACTCCCGGTAGATATGCGCCAGCTTAAAGGAGTGCGTCGTCTGCGTGAGTTTGACGATTTGATCACCTCGAAGATTCATGGCTTTGCAGATGCTATCGACTATTATCGTCAATGCAGCGCCATGCCGTTGCTGCCGCAAATTAAAACGCCGACGTTAATCATTCACGCTAAAGATGACCCGTTTATGGATCACCATGTGATCCCCGACACAGCGATACTGCCTGCCAATATTGAGTATCAACTGACGCGCTATGGTGGGCATGTTGGATTTGTTGGTGGCACGCTACGGCGTCCGGAAATGTGGCTCGAGCAACGCATCCCGCAGTGGTTGTCTAAATTTTTGGACCCGTCATTATGATGATTCCCTGGCAAGATCTCCCCCCCGAAACGCTTGATAATCTGATTGAATCCTTTGTATTACGTGAAGGTACCGATTATGGTGAACAAGAGCGTTCGCTGGAGCAAAAAGTGGCCGATGTTAAGCGCCAGCTACAAAGTGGCGAGGCTGTGCTGGTATGGTCGGAGCTTCACGAAACGGTGAATATCATGGCTCGCGGGCAGCTTCGCGGCTAAGCGTTTATTCTATACTGCATAGTAAAACCACACTCACCCCGGCCCTATCCCTGAGGGAGAAGGGGAAGAACCAAAGAGAAATCCGGACAGTCTCCTCTCCAGGGGGAGAGGGTTAGGGTGAGGGCCAGCCCTTACGAACACAAACTTGTGATTACCCATGGAGTTGTTGCCTTATGTCAGCCAAACATCCGGTTATTGCCGTAACAGGTTCCAGCGGCGCGGGAACGACCACCACCAGCCTTGCCTTCCGCAAAATATTCCAGCAACTCAACCTGCGCGCTGCCGAAGTTGAAGGTGACAGCTTCCATCGTTTCACGCGTCCTGAAATGGATATGGCTATTCGTAAAGCACGCGACTTAGGCCGCCATATCAGTTACTTCGGTCCGGAAGCGAATGACTTCGGCCTGCTGGAACAAACGTTTATCGAGTACGGAAAAACCGGGCAAGGTAAATCGCGTAAGTATCTTCATACCTATGACGAAGCCGTCCCCTGGAACCAAATTCCTGGGACGTTTACACCATGGCAATCGCTGCCTGAACCGACCGATGTGTTGTTCTATGAAGGATTGCACGGTGGAGTCGTCACCCCACAGCACGATGTGGCGAATGCCGTCGACTTGCTGGTTGGCGTAGTGCCGATTGTCAACCTGGAATGGATTCAAAAACTGGTGCGTGATACCAGCGAACGTGGGCATTCCCGGGAAGCGGTGATGGATTCAGTGGTGCGCTCAATGGACGACTACATCAATTACATCACGCCACAATTTTCACGCACGCACATTAACTTCCAGCGTGTCCCGACTGTAGATACCTCTAACCCGTTTGCTGCACGCGGAATTCCATCGCTGGATGAAAGTTTTGTGGTGATTCATTTTCGCGGGTTGGATGACATCGATTTTCCGTACTTGCTCGCCATGTTGCAAGGCTCATTCATTTCCCACATCAATACAATAGTGGTACCGGGCGGCAAAATGGGGCTGGCGATGGAATTGATCATGACGCCGTTAGTGAAGCGTCTGGCGGAAGGACGAAATATCAATAATCAGGGCGGCGAGTAACCGCCCTGTTTTGCACACTAGCCTTCAATGACTTCGTAGCTGTGCGTGATATTTACGGCTTTTTCCAGCATCAGTGCAACAGAGCAATACTTCTCAGCAGATAAATCAACCGCGCGGGAAACCGCGTTATCTTTTAGCTCTTTGCCTGTCACGATGAAATGCAGATTGATGTGAGTAAAAAGACGAGGAGCTTCTTCGCGACGCTCAGAGGTCAATTTCACTTCGCAGTCGGTGACGTCGTAGCGGCCTTTTTGCAAAATAGAAACCACGTCGATTGCACTGCAACCCCCGGCAGCCATCAGTACCATTT
>NZ_JAHWLU010000097.1:0-18669 GCF_022134725.1 Buttiauxella sp. S19-1 | reverse complement strand
CTGCTAAGGACTGAGTTATGAGCGAAACCCAATCTGCCTGTCTTTCCGGCACATCAACCTGGACTGAAAAAGAGATCCGCCAACAACCGGCAAGCTGGATCCAGTCACTAAAAAATATTGGCCATCAACGTAGCAACATCGACGCGTTCCTGGCGCCTTTGTTACAAAACACCTCATTAAAAATCATCCTGACGGGTGCAGGAACCTCCGCGTTTATTGGCGACATTATTACGCCATGGCTTTCGCACCACACCGGGAAAAACTTTGTTGCCGTGCCGACCACCGACCTCGTGACCAATCCGGTGGACTATTTAACCGAGCAAGAGCCGACGCTACTGGTTTCGTTTGCACGCTCAGGCAACAGCCCAGAAAGCGTGGCGGCGGTCGATTTAGTCAACCAGGTCGTGAAGGATTGTTACCATCTGGTCATCACCTGTAACGAAGCCGGCAGCCTGTATCAAAACGCGGCGACCAGTGGCAATTCGCTGGCATTGTTGATGCCACCAGAAACCCACGACCGCGGTTTCGCGATGACCAGCAGCATTACCACCATGATGGCGAGTTGCCTTGCGGTGTTTGCGCCCGATGTCATCAACAGCGCCACTTTCCAGGATGTTGCCGAACGCTGCGAGCAAATTATTGCCTCGCAATGCGACCTTAGCGAAAGCGTATTTGGCGACCTCCCTTTCAAACGCATCGTGTACCTCGGCAGTGGGGGTTTACAAGGTGTGGCACGCGAATCCGCGCTGAAAGTTCTGGAGCTAACGGCAGGAAAATTAGCCGCGTTTTATGACTCCCCAACGGGTTTCCGCCACGGTCCAAAATCGCTGGTCAATAACGAAACGTTAGTCGTGGTCTTTGTCTCAAGCCACCCGTACACACGCCAGTACGATCTCGATTTACTGGCTGAACTGCGTCGTGATCAACAGGCGCTACGCGTTGTGGCTATCTGCGCTTCACCGTGTCCAGAAGTCGAAGCCGGGCCGCACATCTGGCTGCCCCCTTCCCGCGATTTTATCGATGTCGAGCAGGCTTTCTGCTTCCTGATGTATGCCCAGATTTTCGCACTGACCGAATCAATCAAAGCAGGCATTACCCCTGACACGCCATCTGCCACCGGCACGGTTAACCGTGTTGTGAAAGGTGTGATTATTCATCCGTGGAAAGGCTGAGAGGATTACAACATGAGTATTATTTCCACTAAATATCTTCTGCAAGATGCGCAGGCCCGAGGTTACGCCGTACCTGCGTTTAATATTCATAACGCCGAAACTATCCAGGCGATTCTGGAAGTCTGCAAAGAGATGCAGTCTCCGGTCATTCTTGCGGGCACGCCAGGCACCTTTAAACATATTGCGTTTGAAGAGATCTACGCGCTGTGCAAAGCCTACTCCGAAAGCTACGACATGCCGCTGGCGCTGCATCTGGATCACCATGAATCGCTGGCCGATATCAGCCGCAAGGTGAATGCTGGCGTGCGCAGCGCCATGATTGACGGCAGTCACTTCCCCCTGGCAGAAAACGTACGGCTGGTGAAGTCAGTGGTCGATTTTTGCCACCGTAGCGATTGCAGCGTCGAAGCCGAATTAGGTCGCCTTGGCGGGGTGGAAGACGATATGGATGTGGATGAAGAAAGCGCTTTCCTCACCGATCCACAAGAAGCACGCCATTTCGTCGAACTCACCGGCATCGATAGCCTTGCAGTTGCCATTGGCACTGCCCATGGCCTTTATACCAAACGCCCAAAAATCGATTTCCAGCGCCTGGCTGAAATTCGCGAAGTTGTGGATATACCGTTAGTTCTGCACGGTGCCAGTGATGTTCCGGATGAATATGTCAGACGTGCCATTGAGTTGGGCGTGTGCAAAGTGAATGTTGCTACCGAATTAAAAATCGCCTTTGCCGCAGCGGTTAAAAAATGGTTTGCCGAAAATCCGGAAGGCAATGATCCCCGCTATTACATGCGTGTCGGAATGGACGCCATGAAAGAGGTGGTAAGAAGTAAAATTAACGTCTGTAAGTCCTACAGTAAATTACAATTAATATCAGTTGATTAATTCTATATTCAAAATATTTTAAAAAAACAAAAAGAACACACCTCAAATATATCAAAGGTCATGGTTAACTCTTCATGACCTTGTCACTATACTGATTGAAATTAAGGAGTGCCCTATATGACCAAGGACAAGTCGTTCAAATCCAGCTTGTGGGAATTCTTCCAAAGTCTCGGTAAAACTTTTATGTTCCCAGTATCCCTGCTCGCTTTTATGGGATTATTATTAGGTGTTGGTAGTTCAGTAACAAGCCCCTCCACAATTAAAAGCTTTCCATTTCTCGGTGGTGAATTTACTCAATTAGTATTTGGTTTTATTAGTATGGTTGGTGGGTTTGCATTTACCTATTTACCAGTAATGTTTGCCATAGCCATTCCATTTGGGATGGCCAAAAGAAATAAAGCAGTTGGTGCCTTTTCAGGTTTTGTCGGATATATGCTGATGAATATGAGCATAAATTATTATCTGAGCGCCACCCACCAACTCGCTGACGCTGCAACAATGAAACAAGTCGGTCAATCTATGGTGCTCGGGATCCAGACGCTGGAAATGGGTGTGCTGGGTGGCATTGTGGTGGGCGTCATTACCTATTTTCTGCATGAACGATTTCAGGACACCGTACTGCACGATGCTTTCGCTTTTTTTAGCGGTATCCGTTTTGTCCCGATCATTACTTCATTAACGCTTTCTCTGGTCGGCCTGTTTATTCCAATACTCTGGACCTATGTAGCAATGGGTATTGCAGGTATTGGCCATATCATTCAAAGCACCGATGTTTTTGGGCCGTTCTTGTATGGCGTAGGCGTGCTTTTATTGAAACCATTTGGTCTTCATCATATCTTGCTGGCCATGGTCCGTTTTACACCAGCGGGTGGGACAGAATTTATAAATGGTCAGGAAATCGCTGGCGCATTAAACATTTTCTATGCAGAGCTTAAAGCCGGTTTGCCTTTTAGCCCCCATGTCACCGCTTTCTTATCACAAGGGTTTATGCCGACCTTTATTTTCGGTTTACCCGCCGTAGCCTTTGCTATATACAGGACAGCAAAACCAGAAAATCGCCATATTATTAAAGGCCTGCTCATATCTGGTGTATTGGTTTCCGTAATAACCGGTATCTCCGAACCGATTGAGTTTCTATTTCTGTTTATTGCCCCCGCACTGTATGTATTCCATATCGTCATGTCTGGGTTAGCACTGATGGTAATGGCATTGCTAGGCGTAACTATCGGTAACACGGATGGGGGGATTCTGGATTTACTGATTTTCGGCGTAATGCAGGGAATGTCCACAAAATGGTATTTAGTCTTCCCAGTCGGCATTATCTGGTTTGCTACATATTTCTTTGTCTTCCGTTGGTATATCCTCAAACACGATATTAAAACCCCTGGCCGCGAAGATAACACAGAGAACACATCCCAATCGGTTACTGCAAATGCCAAAGCTCGCGGAAAGTCAAAATATGATCATGGCGTTATTCTGGCGGCATTAGGTGGCAAGGAAAATATCGAATCTCTTGATAATTGTATTACTCGCTTACGTCTGGTTGTAAAAGATATGACCAGGGTTAATAAACAACAGTTAAAAGAAGCAGGAGCACTGTCGGTTGTCGTACTCGATGCTCATAGTGTTCAGGTCATCATCGGGCCGCAGGTGCAAACCGTAAAAACTGGCATTGAAGCCTTAATATAATAGAGGAGTCACTATGTTCGATTTTGATAAGATCATTGAGCGTAAAAACGATAAATGTCGGAAATGGGATCATCGGTTCGTCTGTTCACGATTCGGTGAAGTCCCTGAAGACTTTATCCCTTTATGGATTGCCGATATGGATTTCAGTGCTCCGCCTGCGGTAATTGAAGGGTTCCAGCGCATCGTGCAGCACGGTACTTTCGGCTACACATCTTGCTTTGATGAATTTTACGACGCGGTGATAACTTTCCAGCGCGAAAGCCATCATGTTGCGGTAGAACGCGACTGGATTACGCTTACTTATGGCACCGTATCAACGTTACATTATGCCGTGCAAGCCTTCTGCCAACAGGGCGATTGCGTAATGATGAATACGCCGGTATATGATCCTTTTGCTATGGCGGCTCAGCGTCAGGGAGTGAGTGTTCTGGCAAACCCGCTCAAAATAGAACATGGTCGCTATATCATTGATTTTTCTTTAGTCGAAGACCAGATAATAACCCATCGGCCCAAAATGTGGTTTTTCTGCTCCCCACATAATCCTTCGGGCCGGATCTGGAACAAAGAAGAAATACGTCAGGTTTCCGATTTGTGTAAACGCCACGGCGTTATCCTCGTGGTCGACGAGGTACATGCTGAACATCTTCTGGAAGGTAAATTTATCAGCTGCCTGGCATCAGGCTGTACCGAACTGGACAATCTTATTTTGCTCACTTCGCCAAACAAAGCATTTAACTTAGGTGGCCTGAAAACATCTTATTCCATTATTCCGGATAAAACGTTGAGGAAAAGATTCCGCCAGCAGTTGGAAAAAAATTCAATTACCTCTCCCAATATATTTGGTATATGGGGACTTATTCTTGCTTACCAGCACGGAAGACCCTGGTTGAATGAACTCAATGTTTACCTGCGCAACAACGCTCAATTTCTTACTGATGCGGTAGTCCTACATTTTCCTCAATGGAAAATGATGACTCCTGAATCCTCATATCTGGCCTGGATTGATGTAAGCGAAAGCACAATGAGTGCAACGCAATGGGTTAACCATTTCGCCCACCACGCTGGAGTCATTATTGAGGATGGTAGCCATTACGTACAGAACGGTGAAAATTATATACGTATTAATTTTGGCACCCAGCGGTATTGGTTGGAACAGGCAATAGACCGTATGCGCAAACAATACGATTATCAATGTCACAGTTAAAAAAGGGTTTGGCTAAAACCCGAAAGGCAACGATCCCCGCTATGACATACAGTTGGAAATAGATGCCATGATTAAAGATGCTGAGTAGCCAGAAGGCGAAGATAGATTGTTGAGGTTCACAAAATACAATCGCTGGTAGCGGGTGCAGACAAACCTGTTTTCCTGGTCGGGTAACCGTAAACGTTACCCGACCAGGAATTAATCAGCCGCTCGTTCAGCCACCAGCACGATACCCCGGCGGGATTCATCGGGCGCAAGACTCCAGATTTCTGACTCGGGAATACTTTCACAGTCGTAACGAGTGCGTTCACCGTCATAAGGGTAAAAACGCCCGCTTTCCGTATCAAGGATAAATACATCAATTTTTTTAGACACCCTGGCGATGCGTTTCCAGATATTCTGACCGCCAATATA
Source organism: Buttiauxella sp. S19-1 (assembly GCF_022134725.1). NCBI lineage: Bacteria > Pseudomonadati > Pseudomonadota > Gammaproteobacteria > Enterobacterales > Enterobacteriaceae > Buttiauxella > Buttiauxella sp. S19-1. Next base: position 13,305 of record NZ_JAHWLU010000097.1, on the reverse strand, counting down.
TTGATCATGATCGCTCATCAGGATCAGTCCCTTTTCAACGATCAAATGCTCATAAAGCGTTGTCGCTACTCGGGTATCTTGCACAGATCTATCAACCACAACACCCTCAACCTGCAAAACTGCTTTAGATTCCCAATAGCGCTTAACCGCCAGAATAGATTCATTCTGGTTCGTGCTTTTACGCGGAATCAAATCCAGTTTAGCGGCGACAAGATGGCGCAATTCACCATTTTCTTCCTGTGAGGGTTCTGCATAAACAATTGCCGCAGCCGTTTTATCCTTTCGCAGCACAATCAATGCAGGCACACCAAGAATATCGGTAGTGCCGGACACATCAAATGCTCGCTCAAGAGCGGAAGGGCTATAGCTGATAGGGTAAAGAATCATGTTTGAATCTCCCTGATACAACACCGGCATAATTTGCTCATCCTGAACAGACTAAAGTATGAGCAAACTACCATCGCTTATTAAAACCATACTAACAATAGTGATACCTGTAACAAGAGAGTGCGAGGCTTCTCGAAAAACGTTACTTCTCGCTGTTTTCTAACGCATATTTATACAGCGCATTTTTCTTCACGCCGTGAATTTCAGCCGCCAGAGCCGCTGCTTTTTTCAGTGGCAGTTCGGTTTGCAACAGTGCCAACGTGCGCAGTGCATCGGCTGGCAGTGCGTCATCGGCTGGCGCTTTAAAGCCTTCGACGATCAGTACCATTTCACCTTTACGGCGGTTTTCGTCTTCTTTAACCCATGCCGCCAGCTCACCAATCGGCGCGCCGTGAATCGATTCCCAGGTCTTGGTCAACTCACGCGCCAGCACCACATAGCGCGATTCACCGAGCACAGCGCAGATATCGTCTAAACTATCGAGCAGGCGATGTGTAGACTCGTAGAAGATAAGCGTACGCGGTTCTTGCTCAATCGCTTTGAGTGCGTCGCGACGGCCTTTAGATTTGGCAGGCAGAAAACCTTCATAGCAGAAGCGGTCGGAAGGTAAACCCGCCGCACTTAATGCAGCAATAGCGGCACATGGGCCTGGCAACGGAACCACGCGAATACCCGCTTCGCGACAAGTTCGTACCAAATGATAACCAGGGTCGTTAATTAATGGCGTTCCTGCATCAGAAACTAACGCAATGCTTTGCCCTTCTTTTAGCTTAGCCAGCAAAGTTTCTGATTTTTGTTGCTCGTTATGATCGTGCAATGCGAACAATCGCGCATTAATGGCGAAATGTTGCAGCAGTAAGCCGGTATGGCGAGTATCTTCAGCGGCAATCAGGTCAACGCTTTGCAACACGGTTAACGCCCGCTGTGTGATATCGCCGAGGTTACCGATGGGTGTCGGAACGATGTAGAGCGTGCTGGCAGAAATAGCCGCCGATTCGAGTTGTTTCATTGTTTCATCCGTATTGCCGATTTAATATTGAACACTGAGATAAAAATTACACTGGATACAGAATGGTACCGTCTAAATTTATTCGTTCTAAAGCCGGGCGCTGTCTGCCGGTTGTGCTGGCCGCGCTGTTCTTTGCCGGCTGTACTACTACTAAAGCACCAGACCAGTCGACCGCGCATATGCAGGGCGAAGCGACTGCCGATTCAGCGTATTACCTGCAGCAAATGCAGCAGAGCGCTGATGATAGCAAGACCACCTGGCAATTACTCGCCATTCATGCGCTGGTAAAAGAAGGCAAAACTCAGCAAGCCGTTGATCTCTACAACCAGCTACCCAAAGAGATGAATGACGAACAGCGTCGTGAACAACAGCTGCTGGTGCCTGAAATCAGAGTCGCGCAGAAAGATTACGCCGCCGCGAACGCCGCGCTCGCCAAAATCAATCCGGCAGAATTGAGCAAAAACCAGCAGGCCCGCTATTACCAGTCTGTTATCGACGCCAGCCAGAATCGTGCGTCGCTGGAGCTGCTGCGTGCTTATATTGCCCAGGAGCCTATCTTGACCGGCCCTGCGCATCAGAAAAATATCGACGGTACCTGGCAGGCATTATCTCAGATGACGCCAGAGCAGATGAATTCACTGGTCATCAATGCTGACGAAAACACGCTGCAAGGTTGGCTGGATCTGCAACGCGTGTGGAATGACAACCGTAACGATCCTGAAATGCTGAAAGCCGGTATTAAAGACTGGCAAACGCGTTACCCGCAGAATCCGGGTGCAAAAACGCTGCCGACTCAGTTAAGCAATATGCAGAACTACAAAGCGGCTTCGACGAACAAAATTGCCCTTCTGCTGCCATTAAGCGGCCAGGCGGCGGTTTTTGGTCGCACGATTCAACAAGGTTTTGAAGCGGCGAAAAACATGGGTTCGGCTCCGGTGGCGCAATCTACGGCTCCTGCCACAACTCCAGATACCAACGCACAACCTGTCGATACCACCCAGGCTGCCTTACCGCAGCCAACTGATGCCAACATGGTGGCGAGCCCGTCAGCCGCATCGGTTGATGACTTAACGCAACAGCCAGCGGCAGATGCTGCACAACCAACGCCAGTGCCGCAATCTGCACCGCAAGTACAATCAGCAGCAGCGGCTCCAGCGAATCCATCCGCTGAAATCAAAGTCTACGACACCACCACGCAGCCACTGGCACAGATACTGGCGCAAGCCCAGCAAGATGGCGCGACTATCGTTGTCGGCCCGTTGTTGAAAAACAATGTCGATGAGTTAGCAAACAGCACTTCGCCACTGAACATTTTGGCGCTCAACCAGCCAGAGAAAGTGCAGAATCGTGCCAATATCTGTTACTTCGCACTGTCGCCAGAAGATGAAGCCCGTGATGCAGCTGGCCATATCTGGCAACAAGGCCATCGTGCACCGCTGTTATTGGTCCCGCGCAATGCGCTGGGTGATCGCGTCACTAAGGCCTTCGCTGAAGAATGGATGAAGTTAGGTGGCGGTACTGTTCTGCAACAGAAATTTGGCTCCGTTGCCGAACTCAAACAAGGCATTAATAGCGGTTCTGGCATCGCATTAACAGGTTCTCCAGTCACCCCAGCATCCGCTCAACCGGAAGGTGTGACCATCGGCGGGCTGACTATCCCACCACCACCGACTGACGCACAAATTACCGCAGGCACCTCCGGCGGCGTTGATGCAGCTTATATCGTGGCAACGCCAGATGAAGTCGCGTTGATCAAACCGATGATTGCCATGCGTACCGGAAGCCGCAGTCCAGCGCAACTGTATGCCAGCTCGCGCAGCTCACAGGGCGTGAACGGCCCGGATTTCCGTCTGGAAATGGATGGTTTGCAGTTCAGTGAAATCCCAATGCTTGCCGGTAACAACCCGTCGATGATGCAGCAGGCGCTGAGCAGCGTGCATAACGATTACTCGCTGGCGCGTCTGTACGCGATGGGTGTCGATGCCTGGTCTCTGGCAAATCACTTCTCGCAAATCCGCCAGGTACCGGGTTATCAGGTCAATGGCAACACAGGTACGCTGTCTTCAAATCCAGATTGTGTCATTAACAGGAAGTTAAATTGGCTGCAATTCAGTCAGGGTCAAATCGTTCCCGCGTCCTGACACGTCAACAAACTGGCGCGCGCTACGAATTAGCGGCGCGCCATTTTCTTGAACGCAAAGGACTGCGTTTCATGGCCGCCAACGTGCATTCTCGCGGTGGCGAAATCGACCTCATCATGCGACACGGCACCGTTATCGTCTTTGTGGAAGTACGCTACCGGCGCTCTAACCACTTTGGTGATGCCGCCGCCAGCGTCACACCACGTAAGCAACAAAAGTTATTACAAGCTGCCCGGTATTGGCTAGCCGGCACATCAGGAAGTTTTGATACTGTGGATTGCCGTTTCGATGTGTTAGCCTTCACCGGCAATGAAATAGAGTGGTTAACCAACGCGTTCACCGCAGATTTTTAAAGTAACCAGGTAAATAAACGTGCTCGAAAGAATCAAAGCCTGCTTCACGGAAAGTATTCAAACCCAGATTGCCGCAGCTGAAGCTCTGCCAGATGCTATCTCCCGTGCAGCAATGACACTGGTTCAGTCACTGCTCAATGGCAATAAAATTCTGTGCTGTGGTAACGGCACCTCTGCGGCTAACGCCCAGCACTTTGCCGCCAGTATGATCAACCGCTTTGAAACCGAGCGCCCGAGTTTACCTGCCATTGCACTTAACGCCGATAATGTGGTCTTAACCGCTATCACAAATGATCGTTTACACGATGAAGTGTATGCGAAACAAGTACGTGCGCTTGGTCATACCGGCGACATCCTGCTCGCGATTTCAACCCGCGGCAACAGTCGTGATATCGTCAAAGCGGTAGAAGCCGCCGTGACGCGTGATATGACTATCGTGGCATTGACTGGCTATGACGGCGGGGAGTTGGCTGGTTTATTAGGGCCACAGGATGTTGAAATTCGCATCCCTTCTCATCGCAGCGCGCGCATTCAGGAAATGCACATGTTGACGGTAAACTGCTTGTGCGATCTGATTGATAATACGTTATTCCCTCACCAGGACGATTAAGGAGTACAGATGAAGGCCTATAAGCCACTTGCAGTCCTTATTACTGCGTTACTTCTACAAGGTTGTGTTGCTGCTGCAGTAGTGGGTACCGCTGCTGTCGCCACGAAAACTGCGACAGATCCGCGCACAGTCGGTACTCAGGTTGACGATGGCACGCTGGAGCTGAACGTCAGTAGCGCTCTGAACAAAGACGCACAAATCAAGAAAGAAGCACGAATTAATGTCTCTACCTATCAGGGCAAAGTCCTGTTAGTCGGCCAGGCACCAAATACTGAACTCGCAGCCCGAGCCAAACAAATTGCGCTGGGCGTTGATGGCACCACCGAGGTGTACAACGAAATCCGCCAAATGGCGCCAATCGGCCTGGGTACCGCTTCATCAGATACCTGGATTACCACTAAAGTGCGTTCGCAATTGCTGGCAAGCGACCAGGTGAAATCAACCAGTGTGAAAGTCACGACAGAGAATAGCGAAGTGTTCTTGTTAGGTCTGGTGACCGAGCGGGAAGCCAAGGCTGCGGCAGATATTGCCAGCCGGGTTAGTGACGTTAAGCATGTGACGACTGCGTTTACGATTCTGAAGTAATTTCTGCCCTCACCCTAACCCTCTCCCCCAGGAGAGGGAATTTCCCCGCTAAAACCGGCTCAAACAATCCATCGCCACCGCTTTAAACTCCTCAAAATTCTTGCTATCACGCAGCCTCGGCATCGCCCTTTCACGCAGGAAAGTGACAAACAGATCGTAAATCGCCATCGCCTCCTCGTACTCGCTTTTACTGATTGCCAGTAAGAAAATGACGTGTGCTGTTTCATCGCCCCAACTGATGCCCTGCGGCGCAAGCACGGTGTAGACCACGGTTTTATTCGCCATCAGCCCCAATGAGTGCGGAAGCGCGATGCCCTCGCCCAACACGGTACTAACAATCGCTTCGCGTTCGACCACTGACGGATAAAACTCAGCTCCGACAACGCCCTCTTGCTCAAGCTGCTGGCAGAGCGTGCGGAACAACTCCTGCTGTGTCATTGGCTCGTCAATCACCCGGAAATGGCTGGCATCGAAGAATTTATCCAGCATGTACGGGCGCGTTCTGTCCACCAGCACCAGCTTACCCAACTGTTCTAGCTGGTACTCCGTCGGGAACGGGGCGACGACCACGGTAGGCTTTGCTTTATCGGTAACTCTGGCGGTAGAGATAACAAAATCTTCCTCAACGCTTTCGAGCTGTTCGTAGTCGCGTAGCGAAATGATACGTCTGACCTCGATTTGCGGATATTTGCGCAGCAACATCGCCTGAATCATGCGCACCGTGGAATTACCGGTATCGCAAACCAGCAGCACACGCGGGTTACGCTGATAGCCAATGTTGTAGTGGCGCTCCAGCCCGACACCGATATGCAGCACCAGGAAACCAATTTCGTTTTCGCTGATCACAAAAGGCGTGTACTTCCCCCAGCTCGACACCGCCGCCAGCGTCATGTCATACGCCATGGGATAGTGCTGTTTGATGTTGCCAAGCAACGGGTTAGGGATGTTTATCTGATAACGCACGCGGGTGATCATAGTTTTGATATGCGTGAGCAAATCCGCGTGTAACTGCTTATCACTCAGTAGGTTGTAGTTATAGTTGTTGTTGATAAAACTCAGAATATAGTTCACCAGCGCTTCGTCATCGTCGGCACTAATGGCGCTCGGAGCTACTTCTTGTACCTGACGTGAAGCGATATGCACTTGCAGCCACTGTTCTTCAGCTTCAGAGAGCGGTTTACCGGCCAGCGTCTGTAACAACGCGGTGATTTGCCGCGCGGCTTCACGTACAGCTTCGTCGACATCGTCGGCGCTAAACTCCGGCAATGGGTAGCCTTCGCTAATACGACGCACTGCAACAGCACAGTACAAACGAATAAACTGCTCGCCTTCATCCGTCAGCCGGATTCGACAGCGCGTAAAACAGTTGTGTAGTTCCGCTGCCAGTTGTTCTGGCACCCCAGCATTCAATGCTTCTTCGGTTAACAGCGGGTTGTCGCTGTCTTCCTGGCTCAATTGCCAGAGCAGTTCAGTAAGGCAGGCGCGCACCGACATTTCACTACCAAACAACTTCATACCGTGGCGCGGACGAGTTTCAATTACCAGGTTGTAGCGCGCCAGCCATTCACGCACTTCTGCCATATCACTTTGCAACGTCGCGCGGCTCACAAACCACTCGTCGGCCAGGTCTTCGAGTTTTAAAGAGAATGCAGAGGTCAGGAAGCGCGCCACCAGATAATGCACCCGCTCAGGCGAGTTACGCGGAATACGCAACTGGCGCGAAGGCTGCTGCACCAGCGCCTGATAGAGGGCTGTATCGGCAATATTGAGTTGGTAGCCTGCGCCGCGATTCAGAACAAATTGCGCACCATGCCCGGCCATCAGCGCATTTAAGGCGGTAATGTCAGTGCGCACCGTGCGAGTAGAAACAGATAAGCGCCGCGCCAGTTCATCCTGGGGCAGCGTTTCGTTTTGTAGCATCTCAAACAATTGGGCCAGACGTTGGTTCGGGAATCTCACTGCCGTTTCCTTTCGTTAAAAGATACTTTCCATTATGGCTGAGAGTTAACGAATGTGGCGCCCTAACCCTCTCCCCCAGGAGAGGGGACTGTCCGGTATTCTCCCTCTCCCTCAGGGAGAGGGCCGGGGTGAGGGTGGTGTTAGCCAACCAACTTCTTCGTCATCTCCAGCAAGGTACGCACATCTTGCGGACGCGTATTGCCGCTCGCTTTATCAATAATCGAGCTGTAAATATGCGGAATGATTTTGCGGACACCCGCGTCCAGCGCGATCTTGAGGATCTCCTCGTAGTTTTCGAGATCAATACCGCCGGTTGGTTCGAGCCAGAAATCATGCTTCGCACAAGCAGCAGCAACCGCTACAAACTCCTCGCGGCATTCCAGACCACCCATTGGGAAATATTTGATTGAGCTGCCGCCCATATCTTTCAGCAATTTAATCGCGGTTTCGACAGGCACAATGCCGTCCGGTGCGCCCGAACTCAGCGGGCCGGTGGAGATTTTCACCATGCCAACCGTGCCGGTTGGCGAAACCAGGCCATTGACCACGCTTTCGCTTTGCCCAAGCAGCGCACGCGAAGTGCCAACCCCGGTAAACACCTGGTTTACGTGCTGCGGTTGTACCTGACGGGAGATTTCACTGACCATCGCCGACTGGTTCGGATCGCCCGCGCCAAGGCCAACAGACAGTGCATTTTCAATCAATGCCGCATACTCACGCATGTCCGCAACGGCACTAGCAATATCGGGATAGTTTTTGGAAAGTACCCCGACTAAGACATGGCCTTCTGCCGCGTCATAAATCTCTTTAGCGTTCTCTTTCGAACCCGCCAGCACATTCAGGCAAACACGATCACGATAAAAATTCGGGGCTAATTTCATGCCTGTTTCTCCTTGCTGACCAACGCTTTAATGCAGTGATAAACAATTTCTAACTGCTGCGGGCTAACGCTGCGTACATCAGCTTCAATAATGCCTTCGTTGGCTTTGTAGCCACGGAAGAAAATCGCATACTCGCCTTGCTTAAGCGCACTCACCAGTTCACTGGTGCTGGTACCAATCACCGCTTCGTCGAACTTGATTTCCGTACGCGCAATATCACGGCCAGCGGCGTCCCACACCACGCGCGCGCTGATGCCATCAAGGGTGTTGAGGTTGTCGATAAATGGCGACATTTTTTCCACCATTTGCGCCCCGCTCTCTTTAGCCGCCGTTAAATAGTGTTCAATGGCGCAGGTCAAACCGAGGATGCCTTCTTTGCCCACTTTCATGGCACGACCAATGCCGCCGGTTTGCAGTTTCACCCACTCAACATATTGCGCCTTGCCAATCACCAGCCCGCTGGTTGGCCCTTCAATGGCTTTGGCACCGCTATAAATCACCAGATCCGCACCCGCACGGTAGTAGCACTGCAAATCTTCTTCGGCAGCCGCATCAACAATCAGTGGTAAGTTATGTTTGCGGGCTACCACAGCGGCTTGCTCCACACTGAGCATGCTTTTCTGCACTGAGTGGTGCGATTTGATATACAGAATGGCAGCGGTGCGCGGGGAAATCGCCGCAGCGAGTTGATCGGCCGAACATTCGTTGGCGTAACCCGCTTCCACAACTTTGCCACCACCGAGATTGACCATGGTGCCAACCGGTGCGCCGAAGTTCACATTGTGGCCCTTTGGCAGCACGATCTCGTTGTTCTCTAGTGGTGCAGCGTGCAGGTTTTCAATCAGCCAGGCGTTGTCTTTCACCAGTACCGCCGCTACGGACAGTGCGATTCCCGCCGAGGCACAAGAGACAACCGTCGCCCCTTCCACTTCCAGCAGATTTGCGATGTAGTCCCCGGTTTTGTTCACCAGGTCTTTCATCTCAAAATAATGATTCATACCATTAGTGACCGCATCGACCACTTCCGCACGCGGGGTAGAAACACCGAGCGCCGTCATACGGCCAGATGCATTAATCACTTGTTTTAGATTGTATTTTTCATAAATCGAAGACATGTTCTTCTTCCCCTTGTTCGGTTGTAAACCACTGACCAGCGCGAACGACGGCCAATGCGACCAGCAACTGCTCACCTGCGAGCGTCTGATCTTCGGAATCGGTAAATACTGTCGGCTGGCGGCGTTTGGCAAAGATAGTCAGATCACCATCGAGGCCAACCGTCAAACGCCCTTTATTTGCCAGGCGCAGGCCATCGGCGGCATGAGAGGTAACACAATCAATCACTTGTGGCAGCGACATGCCTATCGAGAGGAATTTTGACATCACCACCGCCAGGCTATGTACCGGGCCATTGATGCGGTTGCGGCAGTAAATATCGGAGCTGATAGTGTGTGGCAAAATCCCTTTGCTGATGGCGATTTTCGCCACTTCAAAGCTGAAACTCGCGGTGCCGTGGCCGACATCCAGACGCACGCCGCGCGCAATCGCACTGGCAATCGAGGCGCGTAATTCGCCTGCTGGCGTCAGAATGCGGTTAGGTTTGCCATTGTAGCAATGGGTGATGATATCGCCCGTGGTCAGTAAATCGGTGATTTCATCGAGATCCGGCGGGTTGTTGCCAATGTGCACCATCAGCGGCAGATCACCGTTTTCACGCTGGATTTCTTTGGCACGTTGCAGTGGTTTAATGCCGTTGGCCCCCACCACGCTGCTGCTCATACGCGCTTTAATGCCGACGATAAAACCCTCATGGCGCTGTAGCGCATCACGCACCGCAGCTTTGTCGATATTCGCCATGTCTGACAGTTCGTTTTGCGCAATCAACCCAACGCGGGAGATGTTCAGTATCGCGTAAACCTCTGTCACCGCCTTGCGCGTTAACGCGTAAAAGTCGTCAATATCGTCAGCGCCAGTACTTCCGGCATCCACCACGGTTGTCACGCCAGTGTTGATGCCGATGCTGTCGGGTTCGTCGTGATAAATCGGGGATTTTTGGTAGCAGTGAACGTGAGAATCAATCCAGCCTGCGCTGACGTAATACTCGCCGTTGAGCTGGCGTTCTTCCTTTGCCTCGCCGCTGAATTCACCCAGCGCGGCAATTTTTCCATCCTTCAACGCGATGTCGATAACCGTATCGTCCACCAGACACGCATTGCGCAGGATTAAATCAAACATGGTTTTCTCCTTACTGGCGGATGGCGCGTTGCTTATCCGCCCTACGAATGATGTTGTAGGGTGGATAAGCGCAGCGTCATCCACCACTGGGCTACAAAGCAATCGGGAAGAACGCCCCCAGAAGCATCGCACCCAAAATTGCACCACCGGTGATCGGCTTGTTCCACAGGTAAAACAGCAGAGAACCCACCAGCGAACCGATACCGATTGGAATAGATGCGGTCATCGCACTGAGGATAATCAACGGCCCCAGGAAGCGACCGGAGGCATTACCCGCGCCCATCATCACGTCTGCGCCGTAGGTGGAATTGCTTTGGTTGATGGTGAATTTACGCGCCAGAATAATCACATAACCAATCGCCATGCCAATCGCCAGCCCCGTCACCAGAGATGCGGCAAAGTTGGCTACCGGGAAGACAATCCCCGCGCCCAGCAACAGAGCTGGCACACCTAGCCCGACACCGGTTTGAATCGCGCCGCCGATATCCAGAATACCGACCAGCGAACCTTCAATAATGCGCGCAAACAGGAAGCTGGCACCGAACGCCGCCACCGCGCCATACACGCCGGTATCAATCCCGGCGCGCAGCATGGAAACAAACGCCACTTCGTTAAATGCGCCGATACCGTACAGGTAGTACATGTGTGTCCCGGCGAACACGCCGGAAGAAAGCAGGCCAACAAAAATCGGGAAAGACCAGTCGGCGTACCAAAAACCTTTATTTTCTTCCATCACAGCTTCCTTATTTTCCGCTCAGCGAGTTGTGAATCAGATCGAGCCAGTTCGGCACGGTCAGATGGAAGGATTCGATCATTTTCATATCGAAGCCACGGAAGAAACCGCTCAGCACAAACAGCGCAACAATCGCCACCATCATCACTTTGGTGACGTGGTTCCAGCCGCTCTCTTCAACACCTTTACCAATCAAGATGCCCAGCACCAGGCCTGGTACGGCGTTGCCCATAATCAGTTGCGCACAGCCGCCGAAAATCGTCGCCCAGAAGCCCGATTTCTTACCGGCATCAATCGCTGCCAGCCAGAAAATGACCGGCATCACGGTGTTAACCAGCAAGTTAGCCGCCGGAACCAGCACTTTTACCGCCGTCACCTGCAATGCCGCAGGAACCGCAGAGGCTGTGGAGTTAAGGAAAGCGACCACAATCATGCCGATGATGCCGCAAGCGAAAGCCATCTTTTTCGGGTCGTGCAGGGTTTGGGCAACGTTACGGTTTTTCAGCATTAACGCGGCCGCACCCCAGTTAGGGATAATGCGGTGGTCAACATCCTGCGTGAAAGCACCCGCAGCAACGGAAGATGCCCAGGCGTTAAAGAAGAAGCCCAGACCAAAAGAGAAGTGTGAAGCCGGATCACCCTCACAAGAGTTTAGTTCACCGAGCGTACGAAATGCGCCCATCCCTTGAGTGGTCGGCGCATGGAACATACGTGCCGCCCCGGCGCCAACACCTACGCCAACCAGGCCGCCGATGATCAGCGATTTTATTAATATAATTAAGAACATCAGTCTGTCCTTTCTGTGTGATTTTATTGGGGGATGAAGTCTACTTTGTCCATATTAATGGCTGTCACATTGACCGAAACATCCAACTCCACGCTGAACAATTGTTTCTCGCGCTTGAGAAAGAAGAACAAAAAGGCCTCTTTCTTCACCTGGACTCGCGCCTGAACAACCTGCACATCTTGTGGCTCAATGCGCAGCAAAATATGGGGAGAAGATTTCATCACCGAGCCCTGAACATGATTCAGGGCGTCAGCAAAGGCTTTGGCTTTAGTGTCGCCGCGCCCTTTCACTCTCACCTTTTCGGAGAAGTGTTCTTTCATACTCACTTACCGTACTTCTTGGCCCAGGCCTGAACCAGGCGCTCGCCCAGCTCTTCTTTATCCATAAAGCCGAAGCCCAGCACGTTGTTACCTTCGTTGATGGCGGTGACGCCCTCTTCCACTGAGCGCATACCGTACTTGGCTTTGTAGCCGTGTTTGGTTTGTGCCGTGATGGCACCTGCACCGCCACTGCCGCAGAAGGAGATGCCGAATGTGGCGTTCTCCGCTTTCATCACGTCACCCAGTTTCATATCAGCGGCAACGCCTGCAATAACCACGGCGCGGCCACCCGCTTTTTCGATGCCTGCTGCCACTTTTTGGCCTTTACCCAGGCGGTCGCCAATTACTACGGTAATTTGTTCCATCGTTATCTCCTGATTATTCAAAGATTGTCTTTCGCGACTTCGAAATGCACTGACAGCAACCACGCCTCTTCAACCGGCAGATTGCCAAACTGTTCCACTACCTCTTTTGCCATCACCAGAGAATCTTCAGAGATTTCATCAAACAGGCTCTCTTCGACTTCTGGTAGCGGCTCACCGGTCAGTGACCGATGTGCCATGGCACGAACGTGGGACGTCAACATCTGAACTTGCACCGCGTTCGGTGTGATGTTTCTGTTCTTTAGCAGCGTATCGATAAACGCCAGCACCCGTTCCGTAAGCTGCGTTTGCTCGGTACTCCCGGCTTCATTAACCATTACCGCTCCGTTCTTCACACTGCGTACCTCTTCGCTGTTAGGCTTTTAAGGTATCGGCAGAGGTTAAAGGTTTGTAGCGAGTTGTTTTCCACTTCGAAACGGAAATCGCAGCCGCATTAGTGATACGCGCCACAAAAAGTGCCCGATTCGCGATAATTCGCTGGGTTATTGTGATTTCAGTCACGGATTAGTGAGGGTGAATCTATTGGTGGCAGTGATAGTTTTTGAGCAAATTTGTGATGTGTGGGATGTTTTCGGTTAATTATTGGAAAGGCTTATGGGTGGGTTTTGTTTTGGGGAGTGATTGAGATTGAGTGTTGGGTTAGTGGCAGAATCGTACCTTGCTTACATTACATTAAATTATGTTAATAATTAGACTCAGGTCAGCAGACGAATCGCCTCGTCTACCTGGTCATTGATGAAAAGGTCGTTGTCTTTGTCGTTTCAGTTGGGAAAAGAGAACGTTCAGACGTTTATTCAGAAGCTGTAAAATGGGTTCTCTGAATCACGATTGGGACACCATCATCAGAACAATCACAACGCAGCGATGTTACAGCGAGAGGGTAAATAAGAATCTATTCTTCAATATTAAATAATCGATTATGGTT
>NZ_JAHWLU010000096.1:0-18781 GCF_022134725.1 Buttiauxella sp. S19-1 | reverse complement strand
GGCTTTATATAGACTACGTGAAGTTTGAAGAGAGCCTTAAATTGACAATTAAGATAGTTAGGGCGTTTAACATGTATAAAGATACTTTTGGTTTTTTGATCAATGACAATATCCAGGTGGATATCCGTCGCCGTAGAATCATTAAACTTTTTCTTGATGATGAGAAAAGATCCTACGCGCTGAATGTGAGTGTGATATCCATTAAAGAGTTACAAATGGTGTTGTTAGCCTATTTACTGGCTAATGGCAAAGAGCATCCTGTGAGGCGAGACGATATATTAAAAGCAGTCTGGGATAACAGAAACCTAAAGTCCTCGAGTCAAATTCTCTGGGCCACTCTTAAAGATTTAAAAATTCATCTCTCCCTGGTTGGGTTGGGAGATGATTTTATAACAAGTGAAAAAGGGGCGTACTACCGAATTCATGCTAAACGGCTACAGGCATTATATGTAGGTGGATAAAGGAAATGAAATGATAAAGGATATCAAAAAGGTATAAGTTAGATAGAAAAATTGAGCACTTATCAAAATCAGAAATAATAAATTTATTGCACTATCCACTTTCCTGTGGCGGCCTGGTTATGCACTAAATTCGCTGATTTTGTCTTAGTCACTGATTGGATATCGCATCCGATATCTATTCCTCATTAATTAAGTCACTCTCATTTAAGTGTGATCGGGTAAAAACATGAACAAATTTTATAGTGTTATATGGAATGCAACGCTGGGTCGATATATTGTGGCTTCTGAGTTAGCTCAAGGGCGTAAAAAAAGTAAATCTTCTTCCACGGGAAATGTTACCTCTGAAGGTGTGTTCACCAGGAAATTCTTACTGACCTGTATTTTATCCACGCTTGCGACAGAAAAAAGTTTTGCTATTGATAGAGAGATAGATTTCTTTAATCCTCAAAGTTCAGCTTATTCCATTCTTTCTGGTCCGGTGAATCTAATTACAGGCGGGAGTAATGGTTTTGCAAATATAACAATGGGTGCGTCAGGGTTCAAAAATACTACCTTGCAACAAGCACTTGATGCAGGGGTCGTTGTTGCCGGGGCGGATTACATTTCCGGAGATATTTTTAGGTTAGGTAATAAAGGCTCAACAATCACTTTTGAAGATCCGATTACTCATAATCAGACCTCTGTTTCTGTCTATGATAATGCTCAAATGACGGTCACGCGCGCGGCAGATTTTGTCTTCCCGATGTCAATCGCTGTCGGAGAACATGGGCAATACGTTGATACGTCCCTTTACTCTGTTCAGTCAGGCTCTGTGGTAGATGTCAATGTTGGCATTACCAGTGCTAACTGGATGAACAATGCAGCAAACCGCCTTGCGGTGATAATGAAAGGCAGTCAGGCTGATGTCACAACTTCTGCGGTATTTAACATCGCAGATAATGGTACGCTGAATTATAATTCAAAAACTGTCGCTGAATTAGGCTACGTTAGCAACAATAACTCCAATTCAAAATATGCAGCATCTTTTATTGGTGGCTTTAAAGGACAGGTAGCCAGCAAAATTGGCAGCTTTGTTGTTAACGATCTCGAAAGCTTCCAACAATATAATACTGCTTTGCAGCAGGCGATTAGCGCCGGAAGTTTGAAAAGTACAGACTATGATACTCAGTTAGAGTTGGCGTACGATAAATCCTTGAAGCAGGTGTATGTTAAGACGCCTATTCCGGATAGTGATGCGATAAATATGAATGTCGATCGCGGTCGGGTTGCATTTATTAAAGCTGATGGTAGTGGGGCAATTGTCAATATCAGCCAGGATGCCAATATTCAGATGTTTAGATCCGATGCGTCATTAGTCCGTTTACTTAACGGGGCGACGCTAACCAACCTCGGAACCATTGGTACTGTATATAATTCTTTGCGCGGAGCCTATGTTGTCTTTGCAAAAGATAGCCAAATCCATAACGAAGGTGTTATTGATGCCGGCACCAATGCGGATATGTCTGCCTTTAATAAATATACTTCCAGTGGATTTAACATTGGCAATGGTGAGCAGGTTGCAATTAATGCTTCTGGTACCAGTACTGTTTTAAACAATGGTGTGATTAACATTGCTCCTCGTCAGGATAATGCAGGCTCAACTGGCGTTATCACTAACGATACAACGCAGTTTACTAACAACGGTAATATTAACCTGGCCGCATTAGCCCAGCCGTCATCAGCCAATGGTAACTATAAAGCCACCGGTGTCGTGCTACAGAGCAAATCAAGTTTCGACAATAACGGGCAGCTCTATATTGGACGCCTGGCTCAGCGATCTGTAAATGACGTGACTAGTGATGTAGCGGTAACCTCGTTGGGAACCCTGGGTGTTAGCCTATTAAATGGCGGGACGTTAAATAACAACGCTGGCGGGACTATTACTATTGGCACCCAGACGCAGGGCGCTACTGCTATTTCTGCTGGGGGGAGCGCCTCAGTCGTTAATCAAAATGGTATCGTTAATGTTAACGGTCGGATGGGAAGTGCGTCTAACGCCAGTAGCAAGAATATTGGCATCAGTTCTTCCTCTGGCGCTCAACAGATAACAAACAGCGGGACCATTAATCTTAACGGGATTAACTCCGTGGGCATGCAGGTGCTTACGAATAGCGCAGCAACAAACAGTGGAGACATTATTGTTAATCAGGGGGTTGATCCAGCGACTAAAACTGCAAACTACGGTATCTGGTCCGAAGGTGCAGGGGCTAATGTTACGCACTCTGGAACCGTGGAGCTTAAAGGCGACCGCGCTATTGGTGTCCATGCCCGTAACAAAGGCGTGGTAACACTCGAAGGTGCCGGGAAAGTGGCATTTGAAGAGGGTGAAAACCAGATTGGTTATTACGTTTACGGTGTAGGTTCATCCATCAAAGACAATAGCATCGGCAGCCAAAATGTCTCCACCAAAGGGTCGACGCTGTATCGCATTGATGGCGGTTCTTCGTTCATCGGCAGTGCGGATAGTACTTCCGTTATGAATGCCAGTGGTGAAAACAGCACCCTTTTGTTAGTTACTGGGAAAAGTGAAGACGGCAAAACTATTAGTAAACTCAATACCGGGAAGATGGTACTGAATGTCGATGCTGCAGGCTCGACGGCAGTCAAAGTTGAAGGTGGCGCGCAAGGTGTGCTGGATCAGGGCGTAATGTTGGCGCTGACAGCTAAAAATGCCACGGCAGGTATTGTTGATGGTAATTCAACCACGATTACTGGTGCCGCAGGCGCAACGGGTGCTTCCCAATTAACATCTTATGCAACACTCGATAACTCTAATGCAGCCAGCGATGCCATGGGCTATATCGCGCGTAACAAAGGTACGCTTATCCATAAAGGTTCGCTGACCTTTACTGCAGATAACAGCACCGGTGTGCTGGTCGACGGCGGCAACCTGGAGAACAGCAGCAATATCACCGTCAATGGAATTGCCGTCGATATTGTGGGTGGCGACTCAAAAGTGACTAACACTGGTACGGTTAAAGCCACCGGTGGAACGGCAGCCTATCGCCTGAAAGATGGTGCTTCGCTTGCATTGAGTGGGCAGGGCACGACTATTGCTCAAAATGGTGCTCATGGTGTGTTGATCGAAGCCCCAGCGAAGACGGGGTTACTGAAAGCTACGGGCGATTCGCAACTGACCGTGACAGACGCCACCATCAGCGTGACCGGCACGGGTAATGCGATTGAGAACGGGGCGGAAGTTGCCGGTATCCGTCTGAACAATGCCAAACTTAATGTCGAGCAGGGCGCAGGGATTCGTACCGGTGCTGAACTGGGAACATCCAATAGTGGTGTGATTACGGTCAGCGGTTCTGGGGCCGGTATTGCGCTCAAACACGCTGATGGCTCGACTACCACAGCTGATTTGAATCTACTGGATTCAGATGGTCTGACGATTAATGTAACAGGTGCAAACGGGTCGGGCATTGTGACCAATACCAGTGGTGATGTGAAAAACGGCACCGCCATTAATGTGATGGCTACTGACGGCGGTTCTGCGCTGGTGGTGGGGGGCACGACGGCTAACGTGGTTCAGTCTGGCGCGCTCACATCAAAATCACTGACGAAAGAAGTGGTCAATCTGAATAACGGTAAGGTCAGCACCTTCGTCAATAATGGCTCTATCAAAGCGAACAGTGCAATTCAGGTCGCGGTGGCAAGCAATTCCGGCGCGGGGATGACTTTCACTAACAATGCGGGCGGTAATATTGTCGGTCAAGTTAACCTCCAGACCGGAAATAACACCGTCAATTTAAACAGCGGCAGTACCGGGACCGATTTCACCACGGGTGCCGGGCGTGACATTTTTAATCTCAAAGACGTCACCGCTCAGGAAACGACTATTTTCACCTCCCTTAATGCGGGGGCTGGTGTTGATGATGTGCTGAATCTGGATAACTCAGCGTATGTTCTGGAAAACGTCAACGCTCTGACTGGCTTTGAAACCATTAATCTGACCAATGGTTCCACCTTTACGGAGCAAAATACCCTGCTGGCGCTGGGTGATGCCGTCGATGATGTAAGCGGGACGACATTTAATATCGATACCAACAGCATCCTTGCGTTAAACAACACCCAGGATGTGGCGTTAAAGAGCCATCTTAAAGGCTCCGGCACGGTCAAAGCTGACCTTTCCAATAAAGCCTTTAGCTTTACCGACAACAACAAAGGTGATGCTTTTGCTGGGACGCTGGAGCTGACAAACAGCAGCTTCGCGCTGGAGGGGATCAACGCTCAAGCGTTAAGTGATGCCAACCTGAAATTGAGCGCCGGAAGCGTTGCGATGGTAGGTGCGGGTACGCAGACTATTGGCGCCCTGAACTTCAATGGCGGGACGGCAAAATTTGGGGCGCTGAACCCGGGCATGTCGGTGGCAGAGAACACCGTTCATACTACAAACAGCCTTGGTATCAGCGGCCCGGGTGTCGTAGCGGTGTCGTTGACCTCAGCCATTAACGATAATCCATTGCCGGAGAATCATCTTTCTCTGATGGAACAAGACGATGCACAAACGCTGGTCAAACTGGCCGATAGCGCAGGTTCGGTAAGCGGAAGCGGTGGCAATCTTGAGCTGAGAGACCAGGACGATAACGTTATCTCCGACTCTGTAACCGTGGACATCACCCAGCAGGGTGCGACGGTGGCGAAAGGGACGTGGGATTACCGCTTGACCAGCGGCGACAACGCTGACGGTTTGTATATCAACTATGGCCTCAAGCAGGTTGAATTACAAAGCGTTGGGGACGACGCGCTGGTACTTAACAGCAACGGTAAGAGCGGCCCTGCCAGTGATTTAAGCGCCAAAATTATCGGCTCGGGCGATTTGCATATCGATAGCCCAACGGGTGCGGTTTCACTTTCTAATCTGGATAACAGCTATACCGGGCAGACCGTGGTTAAAAGCGGCACGTTGCAACTGGCAAATGACGGTGTGTTAGGCCAAACCCGTGACCTGCGCATTGAAGAAAATGCCGCCGTCGAGATGCAGGGCCACAGCCAGCAAGTCGGGGCGCTAAACACCGCAGCGGCAAGCCAGTTGCAGTTAACAGCCGGAAGCGAGCTCACCATTTCGGACACCCAGCGGGTAGCGGGTGATACCGATGGCGGGACAATTAATGCTGGCACTCTGAACGGCAGCGGGAAGCTGGTTATCGACCCAAGCGTATTGACCGTAAACGGAGCCAACACCGGCTTTAGCGGAGATGTCACACTGGAAGGCGGTTCACAGGCGCTGCTGAATAATGTTTCAGGTTTTGGTGATACCGGCACGGTGACTCTGGCAACGGCACAAGACCGCTTAACCTTTGCAAAACAACTGGCAAGCGATGCTGCTGTAGTTGGGCAACTTAGTAAGCAATTGGCAGGTGCTGGGGCGGTTGAGTTAAAAGATAATTCAGATATCACACTCACGGCGGATAACAGCGCCTTTACCGGGGAGTTCACAGTCGACAGCGGCAGCGACCTGCGTGCTTCAGCGGCTGAAAACCTCGGTGATGCAGACGTGTTGGACAACGGTGTTGTGCATCTGACGGCTGATAGCGACTGGTTATTATCCAACGTGATTACGGGCACCGGTTCCCTTGAGAAAACAGGTAATGCCGCGCTAATTATCGACAACGAGCAGACTTACAGCGGTACCACGGATGTCCAAAATGGCCGTCTGATACTGGGCAGTAACGAACAGGCAAACGGTAAGTTATCCGGCAATGGCAGAGTGAATATCGCCTCAGGAGCAGCGCTTGGCGGTAACGGTGAAGTCACTGGACCGGTTAACAACCAGGGAACGCTAGCGGCGCTCAACGCGCTCAGTGGCTATGAAAATCAGGCGGCCAGCACTTTGAACGTCGGGGATCTTAATAACCAGGGTGAGATAAATCTGGCGGGCGCTACTGCTGGTAACACATTGATCGTCAATGGTCATTACAACGGTGACAATGGGCTGCTTGCGTTAAATACCGTGCTGGGTGATGACAACTCAGTGACCGATAAACTGGTGGTGACAGGGGATACTTCTGGCAGTACGCGTGTCCAGGTCACGAACCTTGGCGGTAATGGCGCGCTGACCGAAAAAGGGATTGAAGTGGTGCAGGTGGGCGGGGCATCACAAGGTGATTTCACCTTGCAGGGGCGTGCGGTCGCTGGGGCATACGACTACTTCCTGAATAAAGGACAAGCGGATGGCAACTGGTACCTGGCGTCTCAGGCTCCGGCTCCTTTCACTCCTGATAATCCGGATACACCGGTTTCCCCTGATACGCCAGTCGATCCGGCGCATTCAGACAGTCCGATAGTGCGTCCGGAAGCCGGAGCGTATACCGCTAATATTGCAGCGGCGAATACCATGTTTATTACCACTCTCCACGATCGTTTGGGAGAGACAAACTATGTGGATGCGCTGACGGGTGAAACCAACGTCACCAGCATGTGGATGCGTAACATTGGTGGTCACACAGGGTTCCGTGATGACTCGGGCCAATTAAAAACGCAAAGCAACCGCTACGTTTTACAAATGGGTGGCGACATTGCGCAGTGGGGTACGGAAGGCGAGAACCGTACCCATCTTGGCGTGATGGCCGGTTACGGTAATAACCAAAGCAATACCCGTTCGTCCGTCACAAACTACCGTGCGGATGGCTCAGTCAACGGTTATAGCGTTGGGGTTTACGGCACCTGGCTTGCCAATGAAGCGGAAAACACCGGGGCATATGTTGATAGCTGGGCACAGTACAACTGGTTTAATAACAGTGTTAAGGGTGACGAATTAGCTTCTGAATCCTACAAGTCTGATGGTTTAACGGCCTCGGTTGAGACCGGATATACCTTTAAAACTGGCGAATTCAAAGGCAGTAAAGGCACCACCAACAAGGTGTATGTTCAACCGCAGGCGCAGGCTATCTGGATGGGCGTTAAAGCGGATCAACATACCGAAGCGAATGGTACTCATGTGGAGTCCCAGGGCGATGGCAACGTGATGACGCGTTTGGGCGTCAGGGCGTATCTCAAAAGCCATAACCAAATTGATAATGGTAAAGACCGTGAGTTTGAGCCATTTATCGAGGCCAACTGGATCCACAATACCAATAACTTTGGTGCGGTGATGAATGATGTGTCTTCCTCAATGACGGGGACAAAAAACATTGCTGAATTGAAAGTCGGTGTTGAGGGACAAATTAATAACAACCTCAATGTCTGGGGCAATGTCACAAACCAGGTCGGTGATAAAGGTTATAGCGATGCCTCTGCGATGATCGGCATTAAATATAACTTCAAATAACTGTCACTCAATAAAGGGGAGGGTAGCCTCCCCTTTTTCGGAAGAGTCATAAAATGGATAATATCTCTGTCTATTGCGATAACTGCTATGTTAGGGAAGCGGTGTGTTCTATTATTGGTTGCATTAAAAATAGTCATTATTCTGATGGTGGTCTGTCGGTATTTGTTTTCGAAAAAACATGGCTTAATGAAATTGAACTCACCATGCTACTCAACTGTAAGTCTGAGCGTGTGATAGTCTTTGCCCGCGAGGCATTGCTGGGTTTCTTCTCTTCGTTGATGCTGCCGGGCCACATCTCCTTTGGGCGCTTTGATGTCGCGTTGAATATGATTCGTAAATCATTGGCTGACTTTATTAATCCGACCCTTAGGGAGTTATTGGTTTCGCGCCGCCAGGTGGCTAACACAAATAAACTGAGTCCCAGTGAGACAAGAGTGACGTCTTTGTATGTTCAGGGAATATCGGTCATGTGTATTGCAAAATCAATGAATAAAAGTTTTAAAACAGTCAGCCACCACAAACGAAGCGCAATGAAGAAAATGGGTATTTCAAGCAATGTTGAATTAATGCAAAAGGGACGTATTTTCTTGATGATGAATAAAGAGTTGTTATTAGCCTCGCAACAATCAGTCGCATAATGAATTAATGATGATTGTCGGTAGCCCACTCGCTACCGGCAATCATCCCCTAAAATTACCTGTCTCAAATTCATCGCACCACCGTTAACGCCGCAAACAAACCCACAAATCCCCCCGTTTTCCTCCCATTAGCTTTATCCCCCTCTGGCATGCTGTGCTGGTAATTGCGGCCATGAGATTGTTGCGGTGTCTGAAGAAAGCGACGACGATAAAACAGAAGCACCCACACCCCACCGACTTGAAAAAGCTCGCGAAGATGGGCAGATCCCCCGTTCCCGTGAATTAACCTCACTGCTGATGCTGCTGGTGGGAATCAGCATTATCTGGCTGGGAGGAGAACCACTGGCACGGCAACTGGCTGCGATGTTGTCAGCTGGTTTGCACTTTGACCACAGCATAATTAACGACCCAAATCTAATCGTCGGCCAGATCAGTTTGTTGATTAAACAGGCGGTGTGGGCATTGTTACCATTGATTTTTGGTTTGGTGATTGTGGCCATTGCCGCACCGATGCTGCTGGGCGGTCTGTTATTTAGTGGCAAATCAATACAGTTTAAGTTCAGCAAAATGAACCCGATCGCTGGGTTAGGGCGCATGTTTTCCGCGCAAGCCGGAGCTGAATTACTCAAAGCCATCCTGAAAGCCATTTTGGTGGGCAGCGTCACGGCCTGGTATTTGCTGCACAAATGGCCGGAAATGATGCGGCTGATGAGTGAACCTCCGTTGGCGGCGTTAGGCCACGCGCTAAATATGGTGGCGGTGTGCGGCATGTTGATTGTGCTGGGGTTGACGCCAATGGTTGGCTTTGACGTGTTTTTCCAGATTTTCAGCAACCTGAAAAAATTGCGCATGAGCCGCCAGGATATCCGCGACGAATTTAAGCAGCAAGAAGGTGACCCGCACGTAAAAGGCCGTATACGTCAGCAGCAGCGGGCAATTGCGCGCCGCCGCATGATGGCTGATGTCCCAAAGGCCGATGTGATTGTCACCAACCCCACACACTATTCCGTGGCGTTGCAGTACGACGAAAACAAAATGAGTGCGCCCAAAGTTCTGGCGAAAGGTGCGGGTTTGGTTGCTCTGCGTATCCGTGAAATTGGCAACGAACACCGTATTCCGATGCTGGAAGCGCCTCCGCTGGCACGTGCGTTATATCGCCACGCGGAAATTGGTCAACAAATTCCCGGCCAGTTGTATTCCGCCGTGGCAGAAGTGCTGGCGTGGGTATGGCAACTGCGACGCTGGCGTGTCGCTGGTGGTTTAATCCCGAAAAAACCTGAAAATCTTCCGGTGCCTGAAGCACTGGACTTTGCAAACGAGAAGGACTCCGATGGCTAATTTGCTCGCTACGTTGCGTCTGCCTGCCACAATGAAATCAGGGCAATGGCAAATTCTTGCCGGGCCGATACTTATCCTGCTGATCTTGTCGATGATGGTGCTGCCGCTCCCCGCGTTTGTACTGGATTTGCTGTTCACCTTTAACATCGCGCTGTCCATCATGGTGCTGTTGGTGGCAATGTTCACCCAGAAGACCCTGGAGTTTGCCGCCTTCCCGACCATTTTGCTGTTTACCACGTTATTGCGCCTGGCGCTGAACGTGGCTTCCACGCGTATCATTTTGATGGATGGTCACACCGGTGGTGCGGCGGCGGGTAAAGTCGTTGAAGCCTTCGGCCACTTCCTGGTGGGTGGGAACTTTGCCATCGGTATCGTGGTGTTCATCATCCTCGTTATCATCAACTTTATGGTTATCACCAAAGGTGCCGGGCGCATTGCCGAAGTGGGGGCACGTTTTGTGTTGGATGGCATGCCAGGTAAGCAGATGGCGATTGATGCCGACCTGAATGCCGGGTTGATTGGTGAAGAAGAGGCCAAAAAACGCCGTTCTGAAGTGACTCAGGAGGCGGATTTTTACGGCTCGATGGACGGTGCCAGTAAGTTCGTACGTGGTGATGCCGTAGCCGGTCTGATGATCATGGTGATTAACGTGGTCGGTGGCTTGTTGGTAGGTGTCCTGCAACATGATATGGCTGTGGGTGCTGCGGCAGAAAGCTATACGCTACTGACCATTGGTGATGGTTTGGTCGCGCAGATCCCTGCACTGGTTATCTCAACGGCGGCAGGCGTCATTGTGACCCGCGTGGCAACCGATCAAGACGTCGGCGAGCAGATGGTGACCCAACTGTTCAACAACCCGCGAGTGATGATGCTCAGTGCGGCCGTGTTAGGGTTGCTCGGCATGGTGCCTGGAATGCCTAACTTCGTCTTCTTGCTGTTCACCGCAGCATTGCTGGCTTTGGCCTGGTGGATGCGTGGCCGACAGATGGAGTCACCTGCAGCGCCAGCGGCTCCCGTGAAACCGCAAGAAAACCCGCAGGCAGTTGAAGCGACGTGGAATGATGTTCAGCTCGAAGACTCGCTGGGAATGGAAGTCGGTTATCGCTTGATCCCGATGGTCGATTTCCAGCAAGACGGCGAGTTGTTAGGGCGTATCCGTAGTATCCGTAAGAAATTCGCGCAAGATATGGGCTTTCTGCCGCCGGTGGTGCATATCCGTGACAACATGGATTTGCCGCCAGCGCGTTATCGCATTCTGATGAAAGGCGTCGAAATTGGTAGCGGTGATGCTTATCCGGGTCGTTGGCTCGCCATCAACCCTGGTACTGCCGCAGGTACGCTGCCGGGCGAAACGACCACCGATCCTGCCTTTGGTCTTGCGGCCACCTGGATTGAAAGCGCCTTAAAAGAGCAGGCGCAGATTCAGGGCTTTACAGTGGTGGAAGCCAGTACCGTCGTCGCTACCCACCTGAATCATCTGATTGGACAGTTTGCCCCTGAGTTGTTTGGCCGCCAGGAAGCGCAGCAATTGCTCGACCGTGTCTCGCAAGAAATGCCTAAGCTAACCGAAGATCTGGTGCCTGGGGTGGTGACGCTGACCACTCTGCATAAAGTGCTGCAAAACTTGCTGGCTGAAAAAGTCCCTATTCGCGATATGCGCACCATTCTGGAAACCCTCGCGGAGCACGCGCCAGTGCAGAGTGACCCACATGAGTTAACCGCAGTGGTGCGTGTCGCACTTGGCCGCGCGATTACCCAACAGTGGTTCCCGGGGAATGGCGAAGTCCAGGTTATTGGCCTTGATGCAGCGCTGGAACGCTTGTTATTGCAGGCGTTGCAAGGTGGCGGTGGGCTTGAACCGGGGCTTGCGGATCGTCTGCTAGAGCAGGCTCAGGATGCCCTGAAGCGCCAGGAAATGCTCGGCGCACCGCCAGTGTTGTTGGTCAACCACGCATTGCGCCCACTACTGGCGCGCTTCTTGCGCCGTAGCCTGCCGCAATTAATGGTGCTTTCCAGCCTTGAGCTTTCGGAAAATCGTAACATCCGTATGACTGCGACTATCGGAGCGAAATGATGGGTCGCTGGTGGATGCTCATATTTTTACCCTTTATGGCCCATGCCGCAGGCGAAGGGGCATGGCAGGCAAGTGGCGTGGGCGCGACACTCAGCCACCGCGGAGTTGCTGCGTCATCGCGTGCGTTGGCTCCGTCACAAGCGGTAAGTGGCGTAATGACAATGGTCGCCTGGCGCTATGAGTTGATTGGGCCAACGCCCGCAGGATTGCTGGTCAGATTATGCTCGTTGTCGCGCTGCGTTGAGATAGAAGGGCAGAGTGGTAATACGCGCGGGTTAACCAATGTGGCGGCAAATGAACCGCTGCGTTTTGTCTGGGAAGTACCCGGTGGTGGTTCCCTTTTTCCGCCACTAAAGGTCCGTAGTAATCAGGTTATCGTAAATTATCATTAACCCTCAAAGCCGCATTTTGTGCGGTTTTTTCCTTTCAGTACCTCATTTCTAACACTCTCTTTTGATAAAAATAAACCATTGTTTTATAAAATGGTGAGGCAGGTGCCAGGACTCTTTGTGATTTTGCCAATATCCGCCAGGGCATGGCAAAAATGGAAAGGTTTCAATTGCCGGGTCATTTTACCTTAGCTTCCTAAGATTCTCGCAGGCACCAAAAGGCGCCAGAACGAGCAATCTCTTATAACAAAAGCAATGGGGTTTGACGGCAATGAAAACACGTAAGATTGGATTAGCAAACTATCTTGCCTATGGATCGGGCGACTTTCTTGGTGCAGGCACAACTGCGTTGACCGCTGCATGGCTACTCTATTTCTATACTACTTTCTGTGGACTGACACCGATTGAGGCGACATTCATTTTCGCCCTGGCCCGCGTGCTTGATGCGGTCGTTAGTCCGTTGATGGGCTTCCTGACCGATAACTTTGGTTCAACCTGGCTTGGTAAACGTTTCGGTCGCCGTAAGTTCTTTATTCTGCTCGGCATTCCATTAGTCTTCAGCTACAGCTTCATGTGGGTTGGTGAGATGAGTTACTGGTATTACCTGGTAACCTATCTGATTTTTGACGTGGTCTACACCATGATTCTGGTGCCTTACGAAACACTGGTACCGGAAATGACAGATGACTTTAAGCAGAAAACGAAATTCTCCGGTGCGCGTATCTCAATGGCACAGTTGTCGGCAATTCTTGCCGCATTCCTGCCGGGTATTCTGTTAAGTCACTTTGGTAAAGACAACGCGATTTCCTTCTTCTACTCAAGCCTGGTCTTCGCTTCAATCTGCGCAATTGTACTGACTCTGGTGTGGTTCTTTACCTGGGAACGCCCGCGTAGCGAGTGGACGGAAGCCGCACTGCGCGCCGAAGAAGAGAAGAAAAACCTGACCTTTGCTCAGAGTATGAAACGTTTGAACGTTGAGCTTACCTCAACGTTGCGAGTGAAGATTTTCCGTCAACACCTCGGTATGTATCTGGGTGGCTACATCGCGCAGGACGTGTTCAACGCCGTGTTTACCTATTACGTGGTGTTTGTGTTGATGCAAAGTGCAGCGATGGCATCCAGCCTGATGGGTACGATGGCCATTCTGCAATTTGTCGCGGTTATCGGCATGATCCCGCTGTGTATTAAGTACGGCCCGGCACCTTCTTACCGTTTAGTGGTGACATTGTTCGGCATGAGCTCCATTTCTTTCGCGGTGCTGTATTACGCCGGTTTAAGCGACGTCTTCTCGTTGCTGTTGCTGGTTTCTGCACTTGCTGGTCTGGGCCGCGGCGGTATCAACTACGTACCGTGGAACATCTACACTTACATTGCAGATGTGGACGAAGTTATTACCGGCCAACGCCGTGAAGGTATCTTCGCCGGGATTATGACTCTGACGCGTAAAGCCTCTCAGGCTGGTGCGGTGATGCTGGTGGGTATTGTGATGCAGTTTTCCGGTTTTGTTTCCGGGCAGACCACGCAGCCACCTGCGGTAAGCCATACCATTTTAATGATTCTGAGTTTTGGTACGGTCGCGGTACTGATTTGCGGTTTCTTAATTTCCTTACGCTTTAAATTGAATATGCAAACTCACAGTGTGCTACGTGAAGAAACAGCGAAGATGCGTGAGGCTGGCCGCGCGGTGCCGGAAGCAATTACCCCAGAAGCGCGAGCGACTGTAGAACTGCTGGCAGGCATGCCATATGACTCGCTATGGGGCAACAACAATATTGGTTATCTCAATCGTAACAAGCCTGCAGCACCATCGTTGAAAAAGGCTTCAGCATTAAATTCGAATACATCACAGAGGTTAAGTTAATGATCATTTATCCCGTCAAACACAGCCCATTACTGTGCCAGCCGGAGCATTTTATTGCCCGGGATGAGCTTAATACCCTGATCCACAAGGTGACGGACAATCTGATTAATATTAAGGATGAAACGGGCCAATTCTTGCTGCGTCTGGATGACGGACGAGTCATTGATACCAAAGGCTGGGCAGGTTGGGAGTGGACTCATGGGGTCGGCTTGTACGGCATTTATCAATATTATCGTCAGACTGGCGATAAGAAGATGTGTGAGATTATTGATGACTGGTTCACCGACCGTTTTGCTGAAGGTGCAACCACCAAAAACGTCAATACTATGGCGCCATTCCTGACGCTGGCGTATCGCTACGAAGAAACGCGCGATCCGTCCTATTTACCGTGGCTGGAAAGCTGGGCGGAGTGGGCGATGTACGAAATGCCGCGCACCGAACACGGTGGCATGCAACACATTACGCTGGCGGAAGAAAATCATCAGCAAATGTGGGATGACACGCTGATGATGACCGTGTTGCCGCTGGCGAAAATTGGCAAATTGCTTAATCGCCCGGAATATGTCGAAGAAGCAACTTATCAGTTCCTGCTGCACGTACAGAACTTGATGGACCGTGAAACCGGGCTGTGGTTCCACGGCTGGAATTACGAAGGTAACCATAACTTTGCTCAGGCGCGTTGGGCGCGTGGCAATAGCTGGCTGACCATTGTGATTCCTGACTTCCTTGAGCTTGTCGATTTGCCAGAAAATAACGCGGTGCGTCGTTATCTGGTGCAAGTACTGGAAAGCCAGGTGGCTGCGTTGGCAAAATGCCAGGATGAGAGCGGTTTGTGGCACACCTTGCTTGATGACCCAAATTCCTATCTGGAAGCGTCAGCGACGGCAGGTTTTGCCTACGGCATTCTGAAAGGTATCCGTAAGCGCTATATCGGCAAACAGTATGCCGAAGTGGCGGAAAAGGCGATGAAGGGTGTTGTGAAAAATATCTCGCCAGATGGGGAGTTGTTGCAGGTTTCATTTGGTACGGGAATGGGCAGTAATCTGGAGTTCTATCGCCAGATCCCACTGACGTCTATGCCATACGGCCAGGCGATGGCGATCCTCTGTCTGGGTGAGTATCTGCGCATTTATCTGTAAGTTCATCGTGCAGGCCTGGGGAACCGGGTCTGCAATTTTTCATAAAATCAAATAGACTCGTCATTACTGCAAAGTTCCGCCAATTTAATAATAAATAAATGGCGTATTGTGTCGCGCATTTCATTATTATTCATGTCGTCGATAAGCCTTCCACTGCTTTCCCCCCTTAACGATATTCGAATGGCGAGGCTGCGCTTCCCGTTCATCTCTCCCTGCTTGTTAATCCACGTTCTGGATTAATAATTAACCGATGCTGGCGTTGTTTTTGCTGTGCCTTCATCAGGAAACATTTGATGTCAATTTCCCCGTTAGCTCGGGTGGCCAGTAACAGTGTGGTTGAGCCTGGTGTTGTGCTCGGCGCTCACGTGAGCATTGGTCCATTTTGTGTTATTTCCGCAGGTGTAGTTATTGGCGAGGGAACCATAGTCGGCTCGCATTCTGTCATTAATGGGCTTACCACCATTGGGCGCGATAACACTATTGGTCAATATGCTTCTATAGGTGAAGTTAATCAGGATCTTAAATACGCTAACGAACCGACAAAGCTAGTCATTGGTGACCGTAATCAGATTGGCACAAAATCCACACTTCATCGCGGCACAATTCAGGGGCAAGGTACCACCTTGATTGGCAATGACAATCGCTTTCTCGATGGTGTTCACATCGGCCATGATTGCGTAGTGGGTAACGGCACGTTGATGGGCGACAACAGCGGATTAGCCGGGCATGTGATTCTTGATGATGGGGCGCAGGTTGGTTTCCTGTGTGCCATTCACCAGTTTTGTGTGTTGGGCGCACATGCCAGAGTGGCAGACCAGTCGGGCGTGGTGCAGGATATTCCACCATTCGTGATGGCCTATGGTAACCATGCGAGTCCTACCGGCGTAGATGTTAATGCAGCAGCCTTTCTGGCATTAGAAGCCAGGCAGCAGGATTTTGTGCATACGCTTTATAGCATGCTGTATCAGCAGTCTTTATCGATTGATGAAGTGAAGATCGCGGTAAAAGCATCGCTCAGCGATTTCGCTATTGCGGCTGTTTATGAACGGTTTTTTGCGCATTCAGCGCGTGGGATTATTCGTTAAACTCATTCAAAGCAGGCTCGCCGTATAAAACGGCGAGCCTTGTACTGTTACATACGTTCTACGGTTTCGATACCCAGAGTATCCAGACCTAATTTCAGCGTTTTCGCTGTCAGCAGCGCCAGTTTCAGGCGGCTGTTACGTGCTTCTTCAGAGTCTGCGGCCAGAATTGGGCAGTGCTCATAGAAACCAGAGAACAGACCGGCAACATCGTACAGATAAGTACACATCACATGCGGCGTACCGTCACGCGCAACCACATTCAGCGTTTCTTCAAATTGCAGCAAACGTGCCGCCAACTGGGCTTCACGATCTTCACGAATCACGACTGGCGCTTTTAGCAGTTCTGTTTCGTCGATAGCGGCTTTGCGGAACACGGAAAGCACACGTGTGTAGGCATACTGCATATACGGCGCAGTATTACCTTCAAAGGCCAGCATGTTGT
The DNA here is from genome assembly GCF_022134725.1 of Buttiauxella sp. S19-1. Taxonomy (NCBI): domain Bacteria; kingdom Pseudomonadati; phylum Pseudomonadota; class Gammaproteobacteria; order Enterobacterales; family Enterobacteriaceae; genus Buttiauxella; species Buttiauxella sp. S19-1. The sequence goes on along the minus strand of NZ_JAHWLU010000096.1, from coordinate 2,042 downwards.
CCCAGTCGAAGATATAGTCGGTGGTACGGTTCTTCGAAAGATCCGCGTATTTCACCGCACCAATACCGACTGCATTTGCCAGCGCTTCCAGTTCGTCAGCAGGCATATCCGGGTTTTTCTCAGTCACCAGGCGGCGTGCGCGTTCCAGCGCTTCATCCAGCAGGTCGGTCAGTTTTACGGTGCCACCGGAACGGGTTTTGAACGGTTTGCCGTCTTTGCCCAGCATCATGCCGAACATATGGTGCTCTAACGGTACAGAATCTGGCACGTAACCGGCTTTGCGCACGATGGTCCACGCCTGCATCAGGTGCTGGTGCTGGCGGGAGTCGATGAAGTACAGCACGCGGTCAGCATGCAGGGTTTCATAACGATATTTCGCACACGCGATATCGGTCGTGGTGTACAGGTAGCCGCCATCCTTTTTCTGGATGATGACGCCCATCGGCTCACCTTCTTTATTCTGGTATTCGTCGAGGAAGACCACGGTTGCGCCTTCGCTTTCAACCGCCAGACCTTTTGCTTTCAGGTCAGCGACAATGCCCGGCAGCATTGGGTTGTACAGGCTTTCACCCATCACGTCGTCGCGGGTCAGGGTCACGTTCAGGCGCTGGTAAGTAATTTGGTTTTGCGTCATGGTCACATCGACCAGTTTGCGCCACATGGTGCGGCAGTATTCATCACCGCCTTGCAGTTTCACCACATATGCACGAGCGCGTTCGGCAAACTCAGCATCTTCGTCGTAATGCTTTTTCGCGGCGCGATAAAACTCTTCGAGATCGGACAGCGCCATTTCACCGGCATTTTCTTGCTGCTGTTTTTCGAGATACGCGATCAGCATGCCGAACTGCGTACCCCAGTCACCAACGTGGTTAGCGCGGATAACTTTATGGCCGAGGAATTCCAGAGTACGCACCGCGGCATCACCAATGATGGTGGAACGCACGTGACCGACGTGCATTTCTTTCGCCACGTTTGGCGCAGAGTAATCAACCACCACGGTTTTCGGTTCGGAAATGGTCACGCCTACGCGATCTGAGCTGACTGCCGCATCGACACTTTTCGCCAGGAATTCCGGGTCGAGGAAAATATTGATGAAGCCAGGGCCGGCGATTTCAACTTTGCTGGCAATGCCGGTCAAATCCAGATTCGCAATCACCAACTCTGCGACTTGTCGTGGTGGCTTGCCCAGTGATTTCGCAACTGACATCACGCCATTGGCCTGATAGTCGCCGAACTGAACTTTTGCTGACTGACGAACTTGCGGTTCGCAATCCGCAGGCGCACCTGCGGCAATCAGTGCCTGACTGACTTTATCTGAGAGAAGAGCCTGAATATTCACCGGGATACCTTACTTTTGCTTATGGCAGCCGTTAATTTACAGCAGCCGTATCGTTGGGGATAAAATTAGGGCGTAAGTATAACTGTATTTAATCCCTTGAGTCAGCAAAAGCCTTGCCCAGTGCGCCCTGTACTACTCTTAACGGTATAGGGTTTAACCATTCAGAAAATTAGCCGCCCAATGGGTGTTGGTGATGCTGAATGAAAAAGGTAGATTAGCCCCCATTCGTGATATGAGAGGATAGGGCGATGGCCAACTGGCAGACAATTGAACAACTGAATGATATTTCAGCGGATCTCCCGCGTTTTACCGAAGCGTTAGCTAACCTTGCTGCGCGCCTTGACCTGGAAATAGCTCCGCTTGACGCCGATCACATTTCATTGCGTTGCCATCAAAATACAACGGCTCAACGTTGGCGCGAAGGTCTGGAAAAATGTGGGACGTTGCTTTCAGAAAATATCATTAATGACCGCCCAATTTGCCTGTTTAAGCTCGATGAACCGATTTGTGTTGCACACTGGAAATTTAGCGTCGTTGAACTGCCGTGGCCGGGTGAAAAACGCTACCCGCATGAAGGTTGGGAACATGTGGAAATTGTGCTGCCGGGCGAGCCTGCAACACTGAATGCGCGGGCGCTGGATTTAATGTCTGACGCGGGGTTGCGCCAGACGGGAATTTCGGTGAAAACCAGTTCGCCAAAAGG
>NZ_JAHWLU010000095.1:0-18830 GCF_022134725.1 Buttiauxella sp. S19-1 | reverse complement strand
TATAAATTGCATAGTTTTAAAAATCATACAAATGATTGTATATAATTGAATTAAATCAAGTTTTTGATTTTTGTTTTGAGCGTGACTGGTCTTAACATATGTAAATAGTGAATGTTACATTGCGCGTTAGGATGATTCTTAAGGAAAATAATCTTCGTGACAGGGCCCCCTTAAAAATTGCCTGGAACGCCGCGGGAAACCCAACCAGGCGGCAAAATACAGTGTGGTTGGCGAGGCGGTTTAAAAGCTTGCAAGCTAATTAATATGATCAATCCTGAACCCTTTGTTGTATTTGATTTTTTTTATACGACTCATACTTTGTAATGAGTGGAAATATAAAAATACAACGTGCGGGTGAGATATTTTAAATGTTTCGCCAGACATACTCAGTTCCGTAACGCAGAAATAACTTTTCATCGTTAGCGTTAACAAAAGTAAATGTGTGATGTTTTAAGATGCAATTAGTAGATGTATTCAGGCCCAGGGTGACAACATGAAAAACAGATCGTTATTAGTGATGTTAGCATTGTTGGGTGCGCCTGGTTATGTTATTGCGAGTAATCCAGATCTTGCAAAATCAGAATATAACTTTGCGATTAACGAATTAAGTAGAGCATCGTTAAATCAGGCAGCAATAATTGGGCAACATGGCAACAATAATAATGCCAATGTTGACCAAAATGGAACCCGGCAAGTAGCACTGGTCTCTCAGACTGGGTCTGGGAACAGAGCTAACGTCGACCAATCAGGGAGTTATAACTTTGCTTATGTTGCGCAATCAGGCTACGGCAATGATGCAGATATACAGCAAACGTCATTTGGTAATGCCGCTCTTATTATTCAGCAAGGCTCGGGTAATAAGGCAAGCATTATTCAACAAGGCACACAGAAGTCGGCAGTTGTAGTTCAGAAACAGTCTCAAATGGCGGTACGCGTTATTCAACGATAATACACGACCATTTAGACTTACATTCTCAATACGATGGGGGCTTTACCATGAACTTTTTCAAAATCGCAGCATTAGCAGCAGTGGTTGTTTCAGGTAGCGCAATGGCAGTATTCCCACAATTCCCTAGCCATGGTCCAGATTCTACAATGAAAGTGTATCAGCAAGGTGCGGGTAACAACGTTACTGCGCTACAAGCTGATGCCAAAGATTCGACTGTTGATATCAAACAATATGGCGTGTCAAACGGCGCGAATGTTGGTCAGGGTGCTGACGATTCAACAATCACACTTCTGCAAGATGGTTTTGGAAACAATGCCACCATCGCTCAATGGAGTGCTGAAGATTCCACTATTGACGTGAAACAATATGGTGGACTGAATGGAGCAAATGTTAATCAAACTGCTAGTGATTCTTCCATTACGCTGACTCAAGCTGGCTTCAACAACCACGCTAACCTTCAGCAGCACTAACAGGTTTTCTGAACTATATAAAAACAGGGCCCTGGCCCTGTTTTTCTTTTTATAGTGGGAGAGGGAAGAAATATGCACACCTTATTATTGCTTGCCGCACTCAGTAATCAACTTACCTTTGATACCCAGCAACAAGGGGAAATCTACACTATTGTGCCAGTGGCGACCTTAACCGAGGATTGCCAATGTACCTTCAAAATGACGGCATTACGTTCAGGCTCTGGCGGGCAAACTAATAGCAGCCAGAGTAGCCATGTTTTTATCAAGGCCAATGAACCAGCCAAACTTTCACGCCTGAGCCTCAATATTTCTCCGGGAGACAGCGTGACGATTACTGTCACTATAACGGATGGAAAAGATATTCATCTTGAAAAACAGTGGGCATCACCAGGAAGCGTTTAATTAATTTCGCGGCAGGTAGAAATTCTTTCATCTATATACCAGGGTTTAACTGTAGTTCTGGTCACCTGGTGCCGATAACCCTCATATAACCTGGTTGAGGAGTTCCTGACGTGAAAATATCAAACCTAAGATGTTTCATGCTTTTGCCCATGCTTGCTCTCTGTGTCCCTTTACTTAACGCACATGCCAGCGATGGTGTGATTCATTTTCGGGGCTCTATAGTAGAGGCTCCCTGTACTTTTTCACAAAGAGAACAATCCGTTAAATTGTCCTGCACACAAGACGGAAAACCAGTGGTGCGAACAGTCGCATTCAACCAACTCAATAACTACAAACCTGATAACAACGTCCCGCTAACGACGCAAATTCATTATCTTGATCCCCAGCGCAAACTCGCCGTTCTGGAAGTGACCTACCGTTAAAATCCACGGCCTGCTGTTCCGCGGGCCAGAGGATTTATCTCAAGTATTTATTTAATCGCCTTTTTTGTTACAATTCTCAGCCGCTGGAGAAGCCATAGCGCACGAAATATCAAAACTTGAGCGAAAATTCTTAAAATTAAGACTTAGTTGATAGTCGGCAACTGTCCCGGGATTAAAATCTGTCGGGCGATTTAGATGAATATGGGTATCGAGCATGAAGTTAGCGTTTAACGTTGTCGACTGGCAGGCCCGAGCCCCTGGTTTATCTGAAACCGAGGAGTGGCAGGCATGGAGCCAAACCCCCGGCGCCGTTGATTTTTCAGCTCCGCTTGCAAAAAGCCGCTACTTACCGATGATGACGGCGCGTCGTTTGTCATCAGGAAGCCGTCTTGCCGTTGATTGTGCACTGGCAATATTGTCCCGACAGTCAGTTGATGCGCTGGTTTTTGCCAGCCGTCATGGTGAACTTGAAAGAAACTTTCGAATTTTAACTGCGCTGGCGGAACAAGAAAGCCTCTCGCCAACGGATTTTGCGATGTCGGTACACAACTCGTCAGTAGGTAATACCACCATTGCAGCCAAAAAAGCCCTGGTGTCATCGTCTGTTTCTGCGGGCTATGACTCATTTTCCCAGGCATTAATAGAAGTCACATCGCTGCATCATGCCGGGTATAAGCGCGTTTTGCTGGTCGATTTCGATGGTTTGATCCCCGAGTTTTATCACCCGCATTTGGCCGGTGACGTGGTCAATTTGCCATTTTCCGTTGCACTGTTATTGGAAAGTGGTTCGCAAATTCAATGCCAAACGACACCGAGTCCAATGAGCGAAGGGCAATTTTTACCGCAGGGACTGGCATTTTTGCACAGCTGGTTAAGCTCGCAGCCCACTTTTACTGTTGCCGGTGAACGCCTCGCCTGGTGCTGGAGCCGCTGCTAATGTGGGCGCGTTTGAAATGGGGCTGGCGGGTGCTTATGACCGGCTGGTTATTTGTTTTATTTGGTAGTGGTGGCCTGGTGCTGTCGCTGGTTTGGTTTAATTTACTACTATTATTTGTGCGTGATAATGGCAAGCGCCGTGAGATTGCACGTCGAAGCATTGCCGCCAGTTTCCGATTGTTTTTACGCATCGGACGCGGCCTCGGTGTGTTCGACTATCGCTTCGAAAATTGCGAGCAGTTAACAAACGATCATGGGTGTTTGATTGTTGCCAACCATCCGACGTTGTTGGATTACGTATTTATTGCTTCTCAGGCGCCGCATATTGGCTGCCTGGTGAAAGCCAGTTTGGTAAACAATCCCTGTTTTCGAGGCGTGATACGTGCAGCCGATTATCTGGTTAACAGTCAGGGCGAAACGTTACTTCCTGAAAGCCAGAAGCGTATGGCAGCAGGGGAGGCGATACTGATTTTCCCGGAAGGCACACGCACACGCCCAGGGGAACCGCTGGTTATCCAGCGCGGTGCGGCTAATATTGCGGTGCGCAGCGGATGTGAATTGCGGCTAGTGCATATTCATTGCGACCAGCGGTATCTCGATAAACACAGCCGCTGGTATCAGATCCCACAGCACAAGCCAATGATTACCGTGAGTGTCAAACAGCGGATCGACAGCCAGAGCTTTATGGTCAATTTAGACGATGCCCCAGGCTTAGCGGCGCGCCGTCTTAGCCAATATTTATGTCAGGAACTGGTTCCTGATTCTCGTTAAGACTCGGATGGTTATATGGAATCCTTAGAGACCGATATTAAACAACTCATTATCGATACTTTGAATCTCGAAGAGATAAGCGTTGATGAGATTGAAAGTGAGGCCGCGTTATTTGGTAATGACGGCCTTGGCCTTGATTCCATTGACGCACTGGAATTAGGACTGGCGGTTAAAAAACGTTATGGTGTGGTGTTATCCGCCGAAAACGAAGCGATGCGCGAACATTTTTATTCTGTCGCGAATCTCGCCGTATTTATTAAAAGTCAAAACCCTGCGCACAGCGCCTGATTGAAACCACGAGTACGTTATGAAGAAAGAAGATATTTATCAGGAAGTCACCGGGTTACTGGTTAAGTTATTTGAACTCTCTCCTGAACAAATCACTCCGCAATCTCGTTTATACGAAGATTTGGATCTCGATAGTATCGATGCTGTAGATATGGTTGTTCATCTACAAAAGCGCAGCGGTAAAAAAATTAAACCGGAAGATTTTAAATCGGTACGCACAGTACAGGATGTTGTAGACGCGGTTGAGCGTTTGCATAGCGAGCCGTAAAGCGTGCGGGCAAAACAAGCACTGACGATAGCGGGGGGGCTAGCCGTAATTGGTTGGCCCTTTGCCGTCTGGTTGGCGATCTCATACCCAAAATTACACATTTTGCTGCCGATCCTTGCGCTGTGTTTTGTGCTGCGTTTATGTGTGTTACGTGGAAAAACTGGTGCTTTAAGCCGGGCTTTTAAAGGTCTTGCGTGGGCTGGGGCGGTGTTATCACTCGCCAGTATCTGGATGCGAGAAGCGCAACTGCTACTGTGGTATCCGGTGGTCGTCAATGCGGTGATGCTGACCTTGTTTGGGTCATCATTGTTTACGACGATGTCGCTTATCGAACGCCTGGCGCGTTGGCGTGAAGGGGATCTGCCGCCTGCGGGCGTGCGTTACACCCGTCGTGTGACACAAGTTTGGTGCCTGTTCTTTATTTTTAACGGCAGTGTCGCCCTATGGACGTGCCTTGCGGGCAACATTCATTGGTGGACTCTATGGAATGGAATGGTGAGTTACCTGTTCATGGGCATGTTATTTGCTGCCGAATGGCTGGTCAGAGTGCGAGTGAAACGTCGCTATGAATAGCCCGTTAGCGCTGGCGCTCTGGCTTAATGGTAGCCGTCATCCGCAGCATGTGGTGGCGTTTGCCGGGCAGCAATGCTTCACGCAGAGCGATTTAATTAAAGATGTGCAGCGTATTTATGACTGGCTACAGCGCCAGCCTGGCCAGCGCTGGGCACTCTGTTTTGATAACAGTTATGACTTTATCGCTGCACTATTAGCGACGCTTCACGCGGGTAAAACACCGGTTTTACCAGGGCATAATCGTGAAGCCCAACTGCGTGAGCTGCAAGAACATTTTTGCGGCGTGCTCAGTGATACTCCGCTAAATCTCAGTTGCCCTGTGCTGAACCCGCAAACACTGAATTACTCCGCGTTCCAGCCGTTTGAACCGGTCCCCGAAGAGGCTGGCGTAGTGTTCTTTACCTCAGGTTCGACGGGGGAACCGGCACAAATCTACAAAACGCTGCGTGCACTGGATGAGGAAATTGCCTGGCTGGCGGCGCTGTGGGGCGATAGCCTGCGTGATTGTCGCGTAGTGGGGTCGGTGTCGCATCAGCACCTTTATGGTTTCACCTTCCGCGTGATGTTGCCGATGGCGCTTGGCCTGGCGGGAGATGCTGCGATGATTCACTTCCCGGAACAATTAGCGGCGCGTGCCTCACATCCATTGCTGTTTATCAGTAGCCCAGCATTTTTAAAACGGCTGGATATTAACCTTGCCGCACCGCAGTTCAAACGAGTGATTTCCGCTGCCGGGAAACTCGATGATGTTACGGCGCAACAGGCACTGGCCTGGCTGAAAACGCCAGTATCAGAAATTTACGGCACCACTGAAACCGGTGTGCTGGCGTGGCGTGAACATGTGCAGACTGCTCCGGAATGGCAAGCCTTTCCGGCGGTGCGGTTTACTCAACAAGACGATGTCTGGCACGTGGAATCACCCTTGATTCATCACCTTCACGGGCAACTCGACGATATTCTGGAATTTACCTCGCAAGGGCGGTTTCGTTTAATTGGCAGACGTGACCGCGTGGTTAAAATTGAAGAAAAACGTATCTCGCTGAGTGAAGTTGAGCGTCGATTATTGGCTTTGCCAGGTGTTGAAGAAGCGGTTGTGGTCCCGGTCACTCGAGGGAGTCGCATCGCACTTGGTGCCGTAGTGGTGGCACCCACAGCGCAAGGAGCCTGCAAGCAACAGTGGCGAGAAGCGCTCAGTGCCTGGCTTGAGCCAATCGCCATTCCGCGTTACTGGCGCATCGTCGAGCGCATCCCGCTCAATAGCCAGAGCAAGCGCGCGTGGACGCAATTACAGGAGTTATTTGATGAAACCCATTGAGTTACAGCGTGCGCAACCCGAAGCGGGCAAACTGTGTTTGCGGCTTGCGGTTCCGCCAACATTAGGTTGGTTTGCCGGGCATTTCCCCACACAACCGCTGTTACCTGGGGTCGCGCAACTCGATTGGGTGATGGCCTACGGTGCAGAACTTGCGCCGGATATGCGCTTTAGTGCGATTGATAACGTTAAATTCCAGCGCCCGATTGTTCCGCAAAGCGAACTGGAACTGAATCTGCAATGGGATGCTACGCGTAACGTGCTGAGTTTTTCCTACACCTTGTTGACCGAAGATGGCGGCATTCCGGCCAGCAGCGGGAAGATTAAATTATGCCCGTAACACCTGCGGCTTTTCGCCCCTGTGTGGTGATCCCGTGTTTTAACCACGGCGCGACGATGTCGGCGGTGCTGGCACGCCTGCAACCGTTTGGCCTGCCTTGCATTATTGTCGATGACGGCAGTGAACAAGCCACCAAACAGCAACTGGCAGAATTAACCGGCGTTACGCTTATCAGTCTTCCCACTAATCAGGGGAAGGGAGAGGCGGTGATTACCGGCCTGGAAGCGGCGACGCAGGCGGGTTTTACCCACGCAGTCCAGCTTGATGCCGACGGGCAACACTGCATAGAAGATGTGCCACGTTTTTTAGATGAAGCGCGAGCCCATCCCGAAAGCCTGATTTCCGGCACGCCGGAATACGACGAATCAGTACCAAAATCGCGCCTTTACGGGCGTTATGTCACGCATGTCTGGGTGTGGATTGAAACATTGTCGCTGTCATTAAAAGACAGTATGTGTGGATTTCGTGTCTATCCGCTGGCGGCCACGCTCGGGATTATTGAGAAACACCGTCCGGGTAAACGGATGGATTTCGATACCGAAATCATGGTGCGTTTGTATTGGGCGGGAACCGACAGCCGATTTTTGCGTACCAGGGTTATCTATCCAGCGGATGGTGTGTCGCACTTTGATGCGCTGCACGATAACTTGCGTATCTCCTGGATGCACACTCGGTTGTTTTTTGGCATGTTGCCGCGCATTCCGGCGTTGCTCACGCGCCGTCGCAAAGCTGCTCACTGGGCACAAATCCCCGAGCGTAAAGGGCTGGCGGGAATGCGTTTAATGCTCAACATTTACCAGCGCTTAGGGCGTCGGGCATTCAACGTCTTGCTTTATCCGGTGGTGGCGTGGATGTGGCTGAGCGGAAGCGCGCAGCGTAAAGCCTCACAGCAGTGGCTGGAACGCGTCAGGCAACAGGCAGAAAGCCAGCAAATAACCTTGCCACAAGGTTTAAATAGCTATCGCCATTTCTTACGTTTCGGGGATGCGATGCTCAATAAGATTGCGGCCTGGCGGGGTGATATTGTCTGGGGACGTGACATTGAATTTGCACCAAGCAGCCGTGAAGTTTTACAACCACAGGCCGGGCAGGGGAAGCTAATCCTTGCCGCTCATCTCGGTGACATCGAGGCCAGCCGCGCGCTGGCGCAAGTGGAGGCCGGGCTGATTATTAATGCGCTGGTATTTACTGACCATGCCCAACGTTTTCGTCAGATTATTGAAGAAATTGCCCCACAGGCGGCGGTGAACTTGCTCCCTGTCAGCCATATTGGGCCGCAGACAGCAATGTTATTACAAGACAAACTTGACGCTGGTGAATGGGTGGCGATTGTGGGTGACCGAATTGCGGTGAACTCGCAGCGCGGCGGGGAACGGCGCATCTGCTGGAGCCAGTTTATGGGCAGCCCCGCGCCATTTCCACAAGGCCCGTTTATCCTGGCTGCCGCATTACGATGCCCAGTCATTCTTATGATGGTATTGCGTGAGCAGGGCAAGTTGCGTATTCACGCCGAAAACTTTGCCGATCCGCTGTTGCTACCGCGAACCACACGCTCTCAGTCTCTACAAGACATCATTGATCGCTACGCGCAGCGCCTGGAATTTTACGCACTGCGTTCGCCACTAGACTGGTTTAATTTTTATGATTTCTGGCAGTTACCGCCAGAAAAGGAGTCCGGATGTTAAATGACCCACGTTTCTCTGTGGAGATCAGCATCAAAGTCCCATTCCATGATGTCGATGCAATGGGTGTGGTGTGGCACGGTAACTATTTCCGTTACTTTGAAGTGGCGCGTGAGGCGTTGCTTGGCCAATTTTCTTATGGCTATCGGGCGATGCAAGAGTCCGGTTACGTTTGGCCAGTGGTCGACACCCGCGTCAAATACCGTGATGTGGTGAAATTTGAACAGCAGATTTTGGTCCGCGCTACGGTACTGGAATACGAAAACCGTCTGAAAATCGGCTATGAAATTGTCGATGCGCAAAGTGGCAAACGCACCACCACGGGTTACACCATTCAGGTTGCTGTTTCGGCAACCAGCGGAGAGCTGTGTTTTGTTTCCCCTCCAGTACTTTTTGAACGTATGGGTTTGAGTCATGAATAAGATTTTTTTAATGGCCTTGCTGCTTATCAGCTTTACGGTGAGCGCCATCACACTTGATGATGTGCAGCGCAGTTTTGCCTCGCAGCCGGTGGTTCGGGCTAAATTCCAACAAGAACGGCAAATTAGCGGCATGGCGCAACCGCTCCATTCCAGCGGTGAAGTGTTGATCGCCAAAAGCAAAGGCTTGTGGTGGCAACAACAGCATCCTTTCCCGATGACGCTGGTGCTGGATGACAGCCATATGGCACAAAAGATGGGCACTCAGCCACCGCAAATCATCACCGCTGACAGCAACCCGCAAATGTTCCAGTTCAACCATTTGTTGCGTGCGCTATTCCAGGCTGATCGCAAAGTGCTCGATGAGAACTTTTCCAGCGTCTTTACCGACCAGGGCAAAGGCCAATGGCAGCTGGTATTAACGCCGACAACAACGCCGCTCGATAAGCTGTTTAGCACCATTACTTTGCAGGGCGATAAGTATCTGAAGCGCATTGCGTTGAACGATTTGCAGGGCGATTTCACTGAAATCATCTTTAGTAACCACCGACCAGAACCGCGAAAACTCACGAATGAAGAGCAGCAGCGCTTCGCTTTCTGACGTGTATCGTCGCCTGGCGTGGGGCTGGCTGGCGGTAGTCACCTTGCTGGTGGTGTTGCTTGCACTCTTGCTCCCCAGGGCGCGGCTCGACAGCAGCGTATTGTCGCTGCTGCCTGCCAGCAGCCTTGGGAAAGTCCCGCCGCAAATTGAGAACGGTTTTCTGCAACGTCTGGACAAACAGATGATGTGGATGGTCAGCCCCGGTAACCAACCGGATGCCGCTGCCGCGCAGTGGTGGCAAACACAACTGCAACAGCAACCGTTCCTGCAAAATGTGCAGGGGCCGATGGAGGCTAAAAGCCAGCAGGAGTGGGGGAAATTCTACTTCGAAAACCGCAATGGCCTACTGGATAACCAGACCCGCGTCCGTTTGCAAAATGGCGGTGAAGCTCAGGCGCAGTGGGTGTTATCGCAACTTTACTCGGCGTTTTCCGGCGTCAGCGGTAAAGAGCTGACTAACGATCCGCTGATGCTGGTGCGCGGTTCGCAACTGGCGCTGCAACAAACTGCCAGCCAAATGCGCCTGCAAAACGGCTGGCTGGTGGCGCGTGATAAACAAGGGCGCTACTGGTATTTGCTGCATGGCGAACTCAAGGGTTCCTCGTTTGATATGCAGCAAGGGCGTGTGGCAGTTGAACAACTGCGGGCTTTACAACAAAAGCTGAAATCACAATTCCCGGATGCACAGGTGATGTCGCGCGGCACCTTATTCTACAGTGATTACGCCAGCCAGCAGGCTAAGCATGATGTTTCAACGCTGGGTCTGGCAACGGTGATTGGCGTACTGCTGCTGGTGTTACTGGTGTTTCGTTCGCTGCGCCCATTACTGTTATGCGCCACGTCAGTTGCCATTGGTGCGCTGGCGGGTACGGCAATTACGCTGCTCTGCTTTGGCGAATTGCACCTGATGACGTTGGTGATGAGCATGAGCATCGTTGGTGTTTCGGCAGATTACACGCTCTATTACCTGACAGAACGTATGGTGCACGGCGCGCAAAATTCGCCGATCGCCAGTTTACGCAAAGTGCTTCCCGCGCTATTGCTGGCGCTGGCGACGACGGCGATCGCTTATCTCATTATGATCCTCGCGCCATTCCCTGGCATTCGTCAGCTTGCAGTGTTCGCCGCCAGTGGGTTAATCGCCTCTTGTCTGACGGTGGTGTGCTGGTATCCGTTTGCGGTGCGCGGTTTGCCCGTCAGACCGGTGCCTTGTAGCAGGTTGCTTAACGGTTGGTTGAATGCGTGGCAAAACAATAAAGCGGTGCGTTTTGGCATACCACTGGCGTTGCTGTTCATTAGCCTCGCCGGAATAGTTTCATTAAAAATTAACGATGACATTGCCAGCTTCCAGGCGTTGCCGCAGGATCTGGTGCGTGAAGAACAGGCGATTACCGCGCTGACCGGGCAGGGCATGGATCAAAAATGGTTTGTGGTTTATGGCGATACAGCCGAACAAACCTTGCAGCGCCTCGAAAAGCTGGCCCCAGTCCTGGCAAGCGCGCAAAAGAATAAACTTATCGACAGTTATCGACTGATCCCGCTCGCCTCGCTTGAACAGCAACAGGCGGATTTGCGATTGCTGCGCGAAGCCGCGCCGGTTTTACAAAAACGCCTCGCCGAAAGCGGGATTACCGTCAGTGCGCCCAATCTGCAACAAATGGCGGTGACGCCTGAACTCTGGCAAAAAAGTGTTATTAGCAGTGGCTGGCGCTTGTTGTGGCTCACATTGCCGGACGGTAAAAGTGGCGCGCTGGTGCCGGTCAGTGGGGTTCGTGATAGCGCGGCACTGGCGGGGTTGGCGGCAAAACTGCCGGGCGTCAGTTGGGTTGACAGAAAAGTGATGTTCAATGAATTGTTCAGCCATTTCCGCAGTTTATTAGCGGGGCTGTTGGCTGCCGCAGTGGCCGCGATTGCGTTGAGTTATGTGCTGCGTCTCGGCGTAAAACGTGGCCTGCTGAGTGTGGTGCCTTCGCTGTTATCACTCGGCGGTGGCCTTGCTGCTCTGGCGTTTAGCGGCCACGCACTGAATCTGTTTTCGTTGCTGGCGTTGGTGCTGGTTCTGGGCATCGGCATCAATTACACCCTGTTCTTTAGTAATCCGCGTGGGACTGCGCTTACGTCGTTGCTCGCCATCAGCGTGGCCTTGCTGACCACACTTTTCACCTTAGGAATGCTGGTGTTTAGCCAGACACAAGCCATTGCCAGTTTCGGTATTGTGTTGAGCTGCGGGATCTTCTGCGCATTTTTAACCGCACCACTAGCCTTGCCCCCATCCACCCAGGGAAAGGGAAAGAGAGAATAATGAAAAAATTACCGATATTGGCCTTACTGTTGGGCACATTTTTACTTAGCGCGTGCAGCACGCCAAAACCTGATAACTCCCGTCCGCAAGCCTGGTTAAAACCGGGCACCCTGGTGACGCTACCCGCGCCGGGGATTTCGCCGTCAATCACCGAACAACAGCTGCTGAGCGCCCAGGTCAAAGGTAAAACGCAGTCGCTGATGGTGCTGCTGAATGCCGACCAGCAAAAAGTGATGCTGGCAGGTTTATCACCTTTAGGGATCCGTTTATTCCGCCTGACCTACGATCAAACAGGGGTTAAAACCGAGCAGTCGATTACGTTGCCGGAATTACCGCCAGCCAGCCAGGTGCTTGCCGATATTATGTTGAGCTACTGGCCGATAAGCGCCTGGCAGCCGCAACTCCCTGCGGGGTGGACGCTAAAAGATATCGATTCACGACGTGAATTACGTGACGACCAGGGTGAAATCATCGAAACGATCGATTACCTGACCCGTGACGGAAACCGCCAGCCAGTCAGCGTGCGTCACCATCGTTTCGGTTATGTCATCAGCATTCAGCACCTGGAAAACTAATCATGATTACTTTAACGGCTGCCGGAATGGTCAATGCGTTAGGCAATAACCTTGCCGAAATCGCCGAAAATTTGCAGGCTAACACTGCACCTGGCATGGTGCCGGATACCGACGGTTGGTTGCAGCAAGGCGAATGTTGGGTCGGGCGTGTTACCGGCGAGTTACCGGAAATCCCGCCAGACATGGTGCAATACCACAGCCGTAACAACCGCTTGTTGCTGGCGGCACTGGCGCAAATTCGCCCACAGGTAGATGAAGCGATTGTGTGTTACGGCAACGAACGTGTGGCGGTAGTGCTGGGGACCAGTACGTCCGGGCTGGATGAAGGTGACCGCATGGTGAGCGGCACTCATGCGGGCAAACCGCCTGCGTCTTATCGTTATGGTCAGCAAGAACTTGGCGATCCTTCGCGTTTTCTCAGTGATTATCTGCAACTGTTTGGCCCAGCGTTGACGGTTTCAACCGCCTGTTCTTCAAGCGCGCGTGCCATTATTACCGGCCAACGGCTGATTGAATCCGGCATGGTCGATGCGGCGATTGTCGGCGGGGCAGATACCCTCAGCCGCATGCCGGTTAACGGCTTTAACAGCCTGGAATCGTTGAGCAGCAGGCGCTGTAAACCTTTTAGTGCTGCACGCAACGGCATCACTATCGGTGAGGCCGGAGCGCTGATTTTGCTGACCAAAGAACCGGGCAAAGTACAACTGCTGGGCGTGGGCGAATCGTCAGATGCCTGGCATATGTCGGCTCCACATCCGGAAGGCGTGGGCGCGATTCGCGCCATAGAAATGGCGCTGCGTGAGGCTGAACTCACGGCACAAGACATTGGCTATATTAATATGCACGGCACCGCCACGCGTCTTAATGACGAAATCGAAGCCAAAGTGGTGAATCAACTGTTCGGCGAAAGCGTTCCTTGCAGCTCGACAAAACATCTGACCGGCCACACGTTAGGTGCGGCTGGAGCCTGTGAAGCGGTGCTCTGCTATTTACTGTTATCGCAAGGGCTGAGGCTGCCAGCACAGGACTTCACTGATGCGCATCAAGACCTCACCCTTGCGCCTTGTGGTTTACTCAGCGCACCTCAGCCATTTACCAAACCAATAATGTTGTCGAACTCATTTGCTTTTGGCGGTAACAATGCCAGCCTGATTTTTGGAGTATCTCATGACTGATTTTCTTGCCCCGCACCACTATTTGCCGCACGAAGCACCCATGTGCCTGCTGGAGTCGGTAGTGGCGGTGGAACAAGAAAGTGCCCATTGTCGGGTCACGGTCAGCCACCATGGGGTACTGGCACCGTTTCTCGATGCGCAGGGGAATTTACCTGGCTGGTTTGCCATCGAGCTTATCGCGCAGACGGTAGGGGTGTGGTCTGGCTGGCACGCCATGAATAACGGCGAAGAAGCCAGCCGTGTTGGGATGCTGCTGGGGGGGCGAGGGTTGCGCTGCCCAGCCGGGTATCTTGCGCAAGGTTTGCAGTTGGAATGTCATGTCACGTTACTAATGCGTGATGAAAAAATTGGTAGTTTTGAAGGACAAATTCTCGCGGACGGTAACGTACTGGCGAGCGGGCGGGTCAATACCTATCAGCCTGATAATAATGAATTAGAGAAGTTTTTTTAAAGGAGTTTTTTTGTAGGTCGGGCAAGCGCAGCGCACCCGACAACGCGGATGAAAATGGTGGATGACGCTGACGCTTATCCACCCTACGAAACTTATAATAATGAGTCATACCCAAAATAATTCGAGTTGCATCGCGGCGGCAAGAGAACAAGTCCCGATGAGCTTACATAAGTAAGTGATTCGGGCGAGTGAGCGCAGGCAACAAAGAGGCAGCTTGAAGTATGACGGGTATTTTAATGGGATAGCAGCAAGATGACACAGACGGTATTAGTAACCGGTGCCAGCAAGGGGATCGGCAAGGCGATTGCCTGTGGGCTGGCGGCCGACGGATTTGCCGTGGTGGTGCACTACCATCGCGACGAAGCGGGCGCACAACAAACGCTCGAGCAAATAACGGCTCAGGGTGGAACGGGGCGCGTCATGCAGTTCGATAGCGCAGACCGCGAGCAATGCCGTAGTGTGATTGAAGCGGACATCGAAGCTCACGGTGCTTACTGGGGCGTGGTTAACAACGCTGGTATCACGCGTGACGGCGCATTTCCCGCATTAACTGATGATGATTGGGACGGCGTAATCCGCACCAATCTCGATAGTTTTTACAACGTGATTCAGCCGTGTGTGATGCCGATGATTGGCCTGCGTGCGGGAGGGCGAATCATCACGCTCTCTTCGGTTTCGGGCCTGATGGGCAACCGTGGGCAAGTGAATTACAGTGCCGCAAAAGCGGGCATTATTGGTGCCACAAAAGCGCTGGCAATTGAACTGGCGAAACGCAAAATCACCGTGAATTGCATAGCACCTGGTCTGATTGATACCGGCATGATTGAAATGGAAGTGGCCGCGCTCAACGAAGCCATGCGCCTGATTCCACTCCAGCGCATGGGCCAGCCAGAAGAAGTGGCTGGGCTTGCACGTTATTTGATGTCGCCAGTGGCCGCTTACGTCACACGCCAGGTTATCTCCATCAACGGAGGCATGTTGTGATTCGCCGGGTGGTGGTTACCGGAATGGGCGGTGTGACGGCATTTGGCGATAACTGGCAGGATGTGGCTGCGGGGCTGAAGTCCGGCCAGAATGCAGTGCGCAACATGCCAGAATGGCAAATCTACGATGGGCTAAACACCATGCTCGGCGCGCCGATAGATAATTTCACGCTCCCCGAACACTACACGCGTAAGCGTATTCGGGCGATGGGACGCGTTTCTTTGCTCGCGACTCGAGCCACTGAACTGGCATTAACCCAGGCCGGTTTACTCGACGATCCGATTTTAACTTGCGGTGAAACGGGGATAGCTTACGGTTCATCCACCGGCAGTACGGGGCCAGTGAGTGAATTCGCCACCATGCTGACCGAAAAGCACACGCGTAATATTACCGGCACCACTTACGTCCAGATGATGCCGCATACCGCTGCGGTGAATACCGGATTGTTCTTCGGTTTACGTGGCCGAGTGATCCCGACCTCAAGTGCGTGTACATCAGGCAGCCAGGCAATTGGTTATGCCTGGGAAGCTATTCGTCACGGCTACCAGACGGTCATGGTCGCGGGAGGTGCTGAGGAGTTATGTCCTTCGGAAGCGGCGGTGTTTGACACGTTGTTTGCAACCAGCCAACGCAATGACCAGCCAAAGAGCACGCCATCACCGTTTGATAAGCAACGTGATGGTCTGGTGATTGGCGAAGGTGCGGGGACATTGATCCTCGAGGATCTGGATCATGCACTGGCGCGTGGTGCCACCATTTATGCCGAGATCGTCGGGTTCCATACCAATTGCGATGCGGCACATATCACCCAGCCACAGAAAGAAACCATGCAGATTTGTATTGAACGCGGTCTGTATTCGGCGGGGCTTGAGGCCCGCGACATTGGCTATGTCAATGCGCATGGCACGGCAACTGACCGTGGTGACATTGCGGAAAGCCAGGCGACGGCGGCAATTTTCGGCACTAATACGCCAATCTCTTCGCTGAAAAGCTATCTGGGTCATACGCTTGGCGCGTGTGGTGCGCTGGAAGCCTGGATGAGTATCGAAATGATGCGTGAAGGCTGGTTTGCCGAAACGCTGAATTTGATTCAGCCGGACGAGGCGTGTGGTGAACTGGATTACATCATGGGTGAAGCGCGCAAAATCGAGACTGAATTTGTGCAGAGCAATAATTTTGCCTTTGGTGGCATTAACACTTCACTGGTGATGCGACGTTGGCGGTAAACGATTATCAGCTGGCGTTCGGCGAGGTGGCGTGTGTATTGAATGACGCGTCCACTTCGCGTTGGCTGTCGCCTGAACTGTTACAGGATGCGCCAGTGGGCCACCGTCGCGCAGACTGGATTGCTGCGAGGATCCTGCTGGCGATGCTGCTCAATGACGGTCCTTTGCCCAAACTAGCCCGCGCAACACAAGGTAAACCTTATCATCCATCGCTCCCCGAATTTAACATCAGTAACCATGCGTCCCGCGTTGCGGTGCTGGTGGGTAGTGGGGAAGTTGGTTGTGATGTTGAGCAAATCCGCCCACGGTCGCGTTTTATGGCGATTGCCCGTTACAGTTTTGCCGCGCATTTGTGTGACTGGCTGGAATCTCTGTCGGAAGTTGAGCAAATCGTGCAGTTCTGGCGTATCTGGACGGCACACGAAGCGGTGCTTAAACAGCGAGGCGGGACTGTCTGGCAAATGAGCCAGCTGGAGCTGCCATTACACACACTTTGCCCGCCAGGCCGCTTTTTGCAGCATGTCACCGTGGACGAGTCGCTGATCGCTTGTTGCGGTGAACAGCCATTTCCTGACGATTTCTCTCCTCAACTTCTTATTAGGAAGTGATGTACGCCTGATTTAGACTACTCTCAAAGACTAACTGGAGATTTCCTGATGAGCGAAAGAATGTCGGTGATACAAGGTGATATCACCCATGCTGAGGTTGATGTAATCGTCAATGCAGCGAATTCATCCTTGCTAGGTGGCGGTGGTGTTGATGGTGCCATTCATCGCGCGGCAGGGCCTGCACTATTGGCGGCCTGCAAAGTGATTCGCCAACAGCAAGGTGAATGCCCCCCCGGGCATGCCGTGATTACCGAAGCCGGAAACATCCCCGTTAAAGCTGTGATCCACGCCGTTGGCCCGGTGTGGCAGGGTGGTGAAAATCACGAAGCTGAATTGCTTGAACAAACCTATCGCAACTGTCTCGATTTGGCTGCTGCCAATGGTTACCGCACTATCGCGTTTCCAGCCATTAGCACCGGCGCGTACGCTTTCCCAAAAGAGCTAGCCGCAAAAATAGCCGTCGATACGGTTTATCGATATATCGGTCTGCGCCCGCTGCCTGAACAAGTGGTTTTCGTCTGTTTTGATGACGAAAATACCCGTATTTACCAGCAACTGCTTGCCCAACTCTAACGTGAAGAACCCTCACGCTACCCGCCTTGGGAAAGCGATTATCCCGGCGCTTGCTGAGCATCCTGGCGTGAGCGGTATTCATCCTCTTGCGGATAGCCTTGATGCGTTTGCAGCGCGTTATCTGTTGTGCGGCATGGCGGAAAATACCCTCGATGTGCAGTACTACATCTGGCAGGACGATATGTCCGGGCGGTTGTTGTTTAGCGCGTTGCTGGCTGCGGCCGACCGTGGAGTGAGAGTCAGACTGTTGCTGGATGATAATAACACCAACGGGCTGGATGATATTTTAGAGCTGCTTAATTCCCATCCTCAGATTGAAGTTCGCCTGTTTAATCCCTTTTCATTTCGCTTGTTTCGCGCCATCGGTTATCTGACTGATTTTGCCCGCCTGAACCGCCGCATGCACAACAAGTCCTTCACCGTTGATGGTGAAACGACGATTGTTGGTGGGCGTAATGTTGGCGATGCTTATTTTGGTGTCGGTAAACAGCCGTTGTTTTCAGATTTAGACGTGCTGGCGATTGGCCCGGTGGTTGCAGAAGTCAGTCAGGATTTTCAGCGCTATTGGGAAAGCCAGTGTGTTTCGACGCTGGCAAAGGTGCTGGATGTTGACGCCGGGGTGTTACAGCAACGGGTACAACTGCCAGACGACTGGCGCAACGACCCAAAAGCTCGGCGCTATCTGGATCGCCTGACCACCAGCCAGTTTGCGACGGATCTTGTGGCTCGCAGGTTAAATATGTACTGGGCTCAGACCCGTTTGCTGAGTGATGACCCGCGTAAGGGGCAGGGAAGGGCGCATCATCACACCTTGTTACCGCAACGTCTGATCAACGTGATTGGCCTGCCAAAGCAGGAAATAGACATAATTTCTGCCTATTTTGTCCCGACTCGCGCCGGCATCGCGCAAATTCTCGGGTTGGTGCGTAAAGGGGTGAAAATCGCCATTCTCACTAATTCGCTGGCGGCCAATGATGTGGCGGTAGTACATGCCGGATATGCCCGCTGGCGTAAGAAACTGTTACGCCACGGTGTCGCGCTGTATGAACTAAAGCCAGAAAACAATAGCCCCCGCAGGCCGCGAGACAGGGGGTTAACCGGTAATTCTGGCTCCAGCCTGCATGCCAAAACCTTCAGCGTCGATAAGCAGAAAGTGTTTATCGGTTCATTCAATTTTGACCCACGCTCGGCGATGTTGAATACCGAAATGGGCTTCGTGATTGAAAGCGCCGCACTCGCGGAAGATATTCACCAGCGTTTTACCCAGAGCCAGAAAGAGGCCGCCTGGGCATTACGTCTGGACAAATGGGGGCGGGTGAATTGGGTAGAAAATCGTGATGGCAAAGAGATTATCTGGAAGAAAGAACCGCACACCCGTTTTTGGCAACGGGTGTTGGTGAGACTGGTTTATCGGTTACCTATTGAATGGTTGCTCTAAAGTCTCTGTCGGCGGCGCTTCGCTTGTCCGACCTACGAAGGGAAGTTGTAGGGGGGATAAGCGCC
>NZ_JAHWLU010000094.1:0-18881 GCF_022134725.1 Buttiauxella sp. S19-1 | reverse complement strand
GAATATAAATGTTCCCTACAAAATTAAAATCCGCATTACTGATCTCTGCTCTTGGTTTAAGTGCATCGCAAACCTTTGCAGCAGAAACTTTGAACGTCTGGATTCGTGCCAGTAACGACTCCAAAAATATTTACAAACAAGAGGCCGAAACCTTTGAGCAAAAGACCGGCATTAAAATCGAGTACTTTAATGCTACCACCGACTTCGAACAGCGACTGGCGCGCGCGGCAGCCGGTAATGCACTACCTGACCTGATTTTTAACGATGCGGTCGCCATCGGACAATTCATCCAGCTCGGTATCGCGGAAGAAATTGACCCGAAAACTATTGCCGGTGGTGAAAACCTTTACCCGACCGCCTGGGAAAGTACCCGCTATACCGACGGTAAATTCTACGGCGTCCCCACTTCGGCCCAAACCTTCGCGCTCTTTGTGCGTAAAGACTGGCGTGAAAAATTAGGGATGCCTGCGCCAAAAACATGGAGTGACGTCGAAAAATTAGCCAAGGCCTTTACCACTCAGGACCCTGACGGCAACGGCAAAAACGACACCTACGGCTTTTTGCTCCCGGGCTCAACCACACGCGGCTACGCTAGCTGGTTTATGAGTGCCTTCTTGTGGCAAGCCGGTGGCGATTTTATTCGTGAAGGTGCGAAGGGGGAGTTTAAAGCTTCGCTAGACGAACCTGAGGCCCGCGAAACGTTGCAATTTATGCGCGGCATGTTGTGCGAAAAAGTCGTGCAACCTGGAGCTATTAACGCCACGACCGCCGACATCATTCCGTCCTTCCGATCCGGCCAAACCGGGATGTTCTTCACCGGCCCTTATCACATCGCTTTATTTGATAAAGACCCGGGTAAGGACAACTTCGAAGTGGTGACCCTAACTGGACCAAAAGGGAGTGCGACGCTTGCGGAAGGCACCACGGTCTTCATGATGAAAAGCAGTAAAAACAAAGAGGCGGCGCGCAAATTTATTGAATTTATGATTTCCCAGGAGGGGCAAGAAATTGGCATGGGTAAAGGCAGTAAACACATGCCTGTGGTCCGTATGCCTGTCAATAAATTGGTCGATACCCAGGCGGTTTACAACGATGAACGCTGGGCAACTTTCGCCAAACTTTACGCTGAACAAGGCCGTTACGTGCCGCAAGTTCCAAACTGGACGCCAATTCGCCAAATAACCGCCGATGGCTTTAACCGCATTCTGGCGGACTGCAATAGCGATATTGCCGCTGAACTCAAAACCACCAACGAGAAGGTCAACGCTGAACTTGCCAAACAGCAGGTACTGGCGAAGTAAGGGTAGTTATAACGTAACCCTCACCCCATCCCTCTTCCATCGGGAGAGGGGGAAAGAACTTTCGCTCTCCTTAGGGGAGATGGCAAGAGTGAGGGGTAATAACGAAAACCGTAAAAAATGAGTGAAAATAACGATGTTGACTCCTCGCCAGAAACGAAATCTGGTGCCATGGCTTTTCCTCGCTCCGGCACTGGTCATTTTCACCTGGTTTAAATTCATCCCGATGCTGCAAGGCCTGGTGATGAGTTTTTACAAAGTGAACTTCAATCAACCAGATGAATGGGTTGGATTTGCCAACTTTGCACGCGCGTTCGCCGACATAGAACTGCATTCGGCAGTTTTTAACACCTTCCTGTATGTGGTGGTGACAATGGTGGTCGGGGCGGTTTTGGCATTCTTCCTTGCCATGTTGCTTGAAGGGCCTGCTCGCCATTTGCGTTTCATCCGTACGGCGATTTTCTTACCCGCGGTCACCAGTGCAGCAATCGTCGCCGAAATGTGGCGTATCTTGTTCAACCCAACGCCTAATGGTGTTGTGAACCACATCTTGAGCTGGTTCGGTATTGCCGACCAGGGGTTCCTGGCCAGTGCCGATCAGTCGCTTTGGGTGATCATGCTGCTGCATATCTGGAAAGCAGTACCGTACAACATGGTGATCTTTATTGCTGGGTTGGCGGGAATTAGCCGTGACTTGTACGACGCTTCAAACGTGGATGGTGCGAACTGGTGGAACCGACTGCGTTACGTCACGTTGCCTGGCATGATCCCGGCGATTTCTGTGGTGCTGATGTTGTCATTTATTCGTGGCTTCCGTGTGTTTGCAGAAGTGTATGCCACTACGGGGGGGGGGCCATCCGGCGCCACTGAAATGATCATGACTCATATCTACAAACTCGGTTTTGAGCAATTTGACTACGGCTATGCTTCGGCGGTGTCGTTCCTGTTATTCGCTTTCACCGTCGTGTTGACGATTTGTCATCTCACTTTGAAAAAGCGCATCGCCCGCTATTAAGGAGCCGCCCATGTTAGGTAAACGTTGGGATACCGTAGGCCGCTGGATGATTTATGGCTTGCTGTTAATTGTATTTGTCGGGCCATTCTGGGGCATTGTCGCCACGGCCTTTAGCGGAGCACCGGTTAAACCGGGTGAACTGCTGGCATGGCCAAATGAGTTTTCCATGGAGAACTTTATCTTTGCCTGGCAAGACATTGGCGTCTGGCAATATTTGCTGAACTCAATGGTGGTGGTGTTCTTTGGCACCATTTTGCAGGTTGCCGTTAGTGCGCTTGCCGCCTATGCGTTGGCACGCAAGAAGTTCATCGGCGTTTCATTGGTTAGTCTGGTCATTCTTTCCACCATGATGCTGCCGGAGGAAGTGATCGCCATTCCGCTGTACATGATTATCAACTGGCAACTGCCGCTGATTGATTCGTCACTCTACAACACCTATCTGGGCATGATTATGCCGGTTGTGGGTTGGGCGTTTTCGATCTTCGTCTTAAGCGAATTTATGGCGGCGATCCCTAAAGAGCTGGAAGAGGCGGCGCGTATCGATGGGGCAAATGAGTGGCAAATATTCTTCCACGTCATTTTACCGCTGGTGAAACCGGCACTCGGCACCGTTGTGACGTTTGGCTTCATCATGATTTGGGACCAGTACCTGCTGCCGCTAATTGTGGTGAACCATGACAGCCTGAATACCATCCCGGTTATTCTTGGCCGTCTGCGTACGGACGAAAGTATTACACCAAACATTTTCATTGCCATCACCTTACTGGCGATGTTGCCAAGCATCATTGTTTATCTCGGTCTGCAAAAACATTTCAATCGCGGGATTATGTCCGGCGCGGTCAAAGGATAAGGAGCGACACATGGGTTCCGTGGTACTGAAAAATGTCTGTAAATCATATGGTGATGTGCATGTCATCAAAGATGTCTCTTTGACTATTCCAGATGGAGAGTTCTGTGTGTTGGTTGGCCCAAGTGGCTGTGGGAAATCAACGCTGTTGCGCATGATCGCCGGGCTAGAGGAAATTACTGGCGGCCAGGTTGCGATCAATGAGAAGGATGTCACTGACGTTGAGCCAAAGCTGCGTGATATCGCGATGGTGTTCCAGAGTTACGCACTGTATCCGCAAATGACAGTGCGCGAAAACATGGGTTTTGCGCTCAAAATGGCAAAACTGCCTAAAGCGGAAATCAGCCAAAAAGTGGAAGCGGCCGCTGATCTGCTCGGACTAGGCGTCCTGCTGGATCGTTTGCCAAAAGATCTTTCCGGCGGCCAGCGTCAGCGCGTAGCGATGGGGCGCGCCATTGTACGTAATCCTCAGGTGTTTTTGTTCGATGAACCGCTCTCTAACCTTGATGCAAAATTGCGTACTCAGGTACGTGGTGAAATCCGCGAACTGCATCGCCGCCTGAAAACCACCTCGGTGTACGTGACGCATGACCAAATTGAAGCCATGACCATGGGGCAGATGATCGTGGTACTGCGGGAAGGGCGTATTGAGCAGGTGGGTAGCCCGCTGGAGTTATACGACCGTCCGGCTAATTTGTTCGTTGCCGGATTTATCGGTTCGCCTGAAATCAATCAGTTAAAAGGTGAAGTGACACTACAAAACGGCGAGATGATGTTACGCCTCAATGATGGCTCTTTGTTAAGCTTGCCGCCGGGCGTACAAGTCCAGCCGCAGCAAAAAGTGGTGTATGCGATTCGCCCGGAACAGGTCAATGTAGTGAGCGAAGCAGAACAGGGCGGGGCGCTGAAAGCGACCATCACAGCCATCGAAAATACCGGTTCTGATATGCAGTTATTCTGTAACACAGGAGGCGGTGCATTTACTTCGGTGTTTAAGCAACGCTTAAATGTTCGGGAGGGGGAAACGGTATGGTTGCAGCCTCGACTGACCGGTATCCACATTTTTGATGCCGAAAGTGGGCAGCGAATAGCCTGTCATTAAGGAGCAGTAAATGAAGTTGTATACCCTGGATGTGACGTGTCTTGAGAATGCTCGCCGTGGCTTACAGCAGCCTTTTTCTCCGTTACAGCTGGCACTGGGTCAGCTGGTCAGAGAGGCGGATAAACTCCGTGGTCAACCGCTGGAAAGCGTGGTGCATAAAAAATTGCGTCCGGTGAGTGGCGATCCACATGATTACTACAGCCTGGGGACATACTGGTGGCCCAATCCGCGCAGGCCTAACGGCCTGCCGTATATTCGTCGCGATGGGCACACCAACCCGCAATGTCAGAATAACGACACGGATACCACGCGTATAATCCGTATGTGTGAACGCAGCCTGACGCTTGGGCTGGCGTGGTACTTCACTGGACAGCGCAAGTACGCGCAGGCGGCGGCGGAACAAATCAAATGCTGGTTCCTTGACGAACAAACGCGGATGAATCCGCATTTGAACTACGGTCAGGCGATCCCAGGGATTGTTTCTGGCCGTGGTACCGGGCTTATCGATACGCGCTTGTTATGGATGGTGATTGATGCCATTGGCCTGATTAGCCCCGCGGGAGTGTTGGATACCGACGACATTATCGGTTTGCACCAATGGTTCAGGGACTTTAATCACTGGATGTTTTACAGCGATGTGGGTCACTCTGAATATGTCTGGCATAACAACCACGGCACCTGGTATGACGCACAGCGTGCGGCTAATGCACTGTTCTATGGTGATAAAGGGCTAGTGGCTCGCATCATTCAGCAGGGGATAACCCAACGCATGGCGGCGCAAATCGACCAGGAAGGGAAACAGACAATGGAACTGGAGCGTCCGGTGCCGTTCCACTATTCCTTGTTTAACCTTGAAGCGCATTTGTTGTTGAACCGTTACGCTGAGCATGTCGAGTTTGACCGCTGGAATGCCGTGCAGGATGGCCGAAGTGTGAAGCTCGGTATCGATTATTTGATGCCGTTTATCGCCGACCCGGATTTATGGCCGTACAGTGATTTACAAGGCATTGTCTGGGATAGCGCCTTGCGCATCATATTGCAATCGATGCGCGGGTATCCCAAAGAGGCTGCGCGTTATAAAACCGTGTTGGGCAGCTTCCCTGAAGATACCCTGGGTCTGCATGAACAACTGATGTGGTGCGCTTAGGCAAGGGTGTGACCTGGCAGGGCCTTAGTCATTGACCCGACCAAAAGGCCTCAATGCTGCTGATGATTCACCAAATTCGTCAAATGCTCATCGGTCTGGCTCATGCACATTCCGGCTTTATGTGCATTACGGACTTCATCGAGAATGGTATTGAGCAACACACCTTCGTCTTGCTGCTCCCGATCCATGGTTTTCAGGAAAGTGAGCGTCGAGAAATCATTTAATGCGGTAGCTTCTGCGGTCAGTGTGGTTAATGTCGCGCAACGTTGGTCATAATCGGCCACCGTTTGCTCGAACAACGTTTCTAATGAATCGCATTCGCGTGGCGGTTCTTCAATCGTCGCCACAATAGGATTACCACCGGCTTGCTTCATAAAAGTAAAAATACGCATCATTTGCGTGACGCTGCATTGTGCCTGATTTCTTAAAAAGATCGCTGTGCCCGTTAAACTCTTTTCGGAGCACCAGTGACTTAAGCGCAAATAAAGGTTGGAGGAGTAGAAGTCGCGGTTTATCTGTAAGTTAAGTCTTTGAACCATGCCGGAAGTTGCCATAATCATTCCTTTATTGAATCGGAACATCGGTGAAGATGGGGTAAACAATAAAAATTCATGGGGATGTTTAAACCATACCTCTTTAGGGGTATTCGGAGAACTATTAATTATGTCGTTTTATCACTATTTTCAGCCTGGAGTACTAATAAATAGCAAAGGCTAAAAATGAAATGATTATTAATGCGCGACTTTGTTTTTATATTCTATAAATATAATGAGCTAAATTGTGATTCACAGCTGAGTACTGGAATAGGCTAGTGCTTGTTTATTGTGTTAGATCATATTTTCTGCCCATCGGATAATTGCGCTCGTGACTGTTTCCGGTACTGCAACGGAGTTTGATTCATCATCTTCTTAAAACAAGTAATGAAATAAGTGTCCTCGATAAACCCCACTTCCTGAGCGATGGCGTCAATGCTTAACGGCGAAGTGCGCAACAGGTCGCAGCTTTTCTTGATGCGCCGCGTCAGTAAGTACTCATGAATACTGCCGCCGGTCTGCTGGCGAAAAATACGTGAAGTGTAGCTGCGCGATAATCCAATAGATTGTGCAAGTTCATCCAGTGAAAACTTGGTGCTGTAATTATTCTCGACCCACTGCATGATGCGCGAGGCAACCGTAGGCTGTTGCGGGATAAATGCCTGCGGCTGCGCGGGGAGAAACGCCATAATCTGCATCACCATAAACGCAACATCACTGGCCGTTGAGTGCGCTGTCGGGTCCAGCTTATCGAACCCGCCAAGAATCACTTCCATAAATTCTGCCTGTTCACTCAAATCGTACACCTGCGCGGGCACGTTGCTGGCGGCCAGGGCTGAAAATTGAGCCTGTTGGCGCGCAAATGCCTGCAAAGAGCCGATCACTGAAGAGTGCTCAATGTGCATAGTGGTGCGGTGATACTGGTTTTTGTCACTGGCTTCGACATGCACTTTGTGCAAACGGAACGGTGGGAAAATAAATAACCGGCCAGGCCGCGCGGTGTAATGTTGATTATCCACGACAACAATGCCATAGCCTTTTGAAATATAGAGAAATTCAACACATTGATGCCAGTGATAGTACTGAGCACTTGAAGCGCGTAAACGGTGAAATGAGATAACCTGGCTATCAAGTGTGATGCGCTCCATCAATTGTGCTTCGCTCATTTCCCCTCCAGGACAACAAATTTAAGTTTTTACGCCATCATTTGTAATTTATTCACCTTGCGAATAGAAAAATCCAGCGAAATTGAAATGGCGGTTTATTTTTGTGATGCGGCTCACTCTGAGCCTTGAATAAAAGCGACTAATCTGTTCATCAACGCGAAGTATTAGCGCACTGAAAAATAGCTATAACAATAACTTACTCTATTCTCGTGTTTAACGGGAGGACATCTTGCAACCTAAAAACATTACAATAAACAACCGCCTTGAAAGCAGGGACGATCTACAAAAACTGGTTAACGAATTATTGAATGCCGTTTCGCCATTCTTTAAAAAAGATGCCAGTCGGGTCGACCTTGCTAATTTCACTGCACATTACGGCCAGCAGATTGCCAATATGGAAACTTTCTCGCGTTTGCTGTGGGGTGTGACTCCATTGCTGGCGGGCGGAAGTGAACCAGAGCTATTCTCTTTTTATATCCAGGCGATAAAAAACGGTACTAACCCGGAGCACGCAGATTATTGGGGGGAGGTGGCACCTTTCGATCAGCGCATTGTGGAAATGGCAGCCTACGGGTTAATGCTGGCGATAGCGCATAAGCCGCTGCTGGCGCATTTCAATGAACA
This sequence comes from Buttiauxella sp. S19-1, assembly GCF_022134725.1. Taxonomy (NCBI): domain Bacteria; kingdom Pseudomonadati; phylum Pseudomonadota; class Gammaproteobacteria; order Enterobacterales; family Enterobacteriaceae; genus Buttiauxella; species Buttiauxella sp. S19-1. The sequence continues at coordinate 11,149 of NZ_JAHWLU010000094.1, read as the reverse complement.
AGAAAAACAGCATCTTTGGCAGTGGCTCAGGCAAAGTGAAAACCAGGATATTCCAGATAACAACTGGCATTTCTTCCCAATTCTGGTGCAGGTAGGTTTCCATCGTTGTGGAATGCCGAACAATACTGATGCGCTGGAAACGCATTTTGCTGCCATGGAACAATATTATCTCGGCGATGGCTGGTATTCAGACGGCCCAGGACGCCCGCGTGATTACTATATTTCGATGGGCTTCCATTTCTACGGGCTGATTTACGCCAAATTAATGGCGGATGTTGATCCTGAACGTTGCAATAAACTGCGCGAGCGGGCGGCCCTGTTCGCTGCCGACTTTATCCATTTCTTTGCGGACGACGGCGCTGCTATTCCCTTTGGCCGCAGCCTGACTTATCGCTTCGCACAGGGCGCATTCTGGAGTGCTGCGGCATTTGCCGGGCTGGAAGTCTTTGAACCTGGCGTGGTAAAGGGCATTGTTCTACGCCATTTACGCTGGTGGCTGCAACAACCGCTGTTCGACCGCGATGGTGTGCTGAGCGTCGGTTACAGCTACCCAAATCTTGTCATGGCGGAAGATTACAACGCACCGGGCTCTCCGTACTGGGGGCTAAAAACCGTATTGGTGCTGGCGTTAGGCCAGGACGATGCCTTCTGGCAGGCGCAAGAGTTGCCGCTGCCACCTGGTGACGCACACCATAGCATTCCTCATGCTGCGCAAATTCTGGTTCATCAGCCTAATCATTTATGGATGCTAACTTCCGGCCAGCTTGAGCTGAATAACTTCGTTAATACCGAAGCTAAATACTGCAAATTTGCTTATTCCACACGCTATGGTTTCACCATTGAGCGGGGGCGTTACGGCTTAAATCACGCGGCTCCAGATTCGATGTTGCTGTTATCTGAAAAAGACGATTACTGGCGTGGGCGTCGCGATTGCCAGAACGTCACAACCGCGGATGGCATGATTTACAGCCGTTGGCTGCCATGGAATGACGTGACTATCGACACCTGGTTACTGCCGCTGGGCGACTGGCAGGTGCGTGTGCATTCCCTCAAAACCGAACGTGAACTGGATTGTGCTGAAGGCGGTTTCAGCCTGCCAAACCGTCCGCTTCCCGAAGCGCAAATGGCGAAAGCTTGCTGCCAACTGACCTCCGTCACGGATACCAGTGCCATTTACTGTTTGAGCCCGCAACCGCGCAATGGCGACCAGGTGTTAACGCCGCCAAACAGCAATCTGCTCTTTGCTGAACGGGCTGCGGTTCCGCTGTTGAAAGGGGAGTTGAGTAAAGGCACGCATCTGTTAATCAGTGCTGTCTGGGCAGGGGATTCAGCGGTATTTGATGCGAACACTCGCCCACAAGCCATGGTCAGCGAGGGTGTTGTGCGCCTGGTGATGGGTAAGCTCGAAACACAAATCATGTTGAATAAACTGCCGTGATGATTCTGGAGAAACACCAATGAACATGTCGACAATAACGCGTACCGCGCAAATAAAAATGAGCAGTTTCATTTTTCTCTACTTTTTCACCTGGTCCTCAAGCTTCGGGCTATATGCCTTGTGGCTGAGTCAAAAAGTCGGTTTAGACAGCATCACGATCGGTAGTGTTTTTGCTATCAACGGAGTCTTTGCCGTAGTGATGAAACCGGTCTATGGCTACATCATGGATAAGATCGGCATGAGTAAATGGCTGCTCTATTTTGTCTGCGCCGTTTCCGCACTGATGGCCCCGTTCTTTGTTTTCATCTACCAACCTTTATTACTGACGCACACCATGGTGGGGATTGTGATTGGTGCGCTGTACCTAAGCCTGGGCTGGTATGCCGGTGTGGCCGCTTCCGAATCCTATGCTGACCGCTTTAGCCGCATGTATGGTCTGGAGTTTGGGCGCATTCGTATGTGGGGTTCACTGGGCTGGGCAATGGCCGCTTCGGTTTCCGGTTTGCTGTTCAACTACACGCCGCTGGCCAACTTCCTTGTCAGCAGCGCCACGTCAGTGCTGATGCTCCTGATGTTGGTCAGCCTGAAAATTGGCGACGAGCAACTGCGGAGTAACAACGTGATTTCCGCAAACAAAATCGTCTTTGCCGATGTGCTGATGTTACTGAAAAACCGCAAATTCTGGATGTTTAGCCTCTATGTCGCCGGTGTGGCATGGATGATGTTTGTTGCTGAACAGCAGTTCCCGCGTTACTTCGTTTCGTTCTTCGACACCAAAGAGCAGGGCAATGCGTGGTACGGCTACCTGAGCACCGTCCAGTCCGGCATGGAATTCGTGATGATGATGTTCATCCCGTTGCTGGTAAATCACTACGGTGCCAAAAAAGGGTTGCTGTTCTGTGGCTGCGTAGTCGGAGCCCGTCTGATTGCATCCGGCCTGACCAGCGACCCGCTGATCATCTCGATCATCAAACCGTTCTACGGTGTTGAGATCTCGCTACTGCTGATTTCGGTATTCAAATACATCGCGGAGCACTTCGACAAAAAAATTAACGCCACCATGTATCTACTGGGTTATCAGGCCATGATCTACGTCGGTTCCGTGGTTGTGGCACCGCCAGCCGGATATCTGTACGACAAAATTGGCTTCGGGCAGACCTACTTAATCATGGGAAGTTGTGCGCTGCTGTTCACCCTGGTTTCTGCTTTCACACTCTCGCGCTGCCAGTCAAAGCGCGATGAGTCCCGCAATTTCGCACCCGCTTTAAATACCGCACCGGCCGAGCCGGTAAAACATTAATTTTAGGAGACGTTATGACCCGTACTGTTGCCACTGAAAAAGTCGTGACCGAGCCGCTGCGCCCGATTGAATTACATCAGGTTGACCGTCTGGCACTGAATCGCAAACTGGATGCCGCGTTAAAAAGCGTGACCAAAAAAATGGACAAAAACATCATTGCCCTGGGTGACAAGTTCCCAAATGAAGCCTGTGAAGGCGGAAAATGGGCACCAACAGGCAACGTCGAATGGACAACCAGTTTTTGGACTGGCCAGTTGTGGCTGATGTGGGAGTTGACCGGCGATGACAAATATCGTCAAGCCGCCGAGCGCTACTTGCCCTCTTTCGCGGAACGTTTAGACCAGCGTATTGAAACCGCGACTCATGACCTGGGCTTTCTTTATACCTTGTCATGCATCAATGCCTGGCGGTTAACGGGTAATGAAACGGCTCGTCAGACTGCGCTGCAAGCGGCTGACATTTTGATGGAACGTTACAACCCGGTCGCCAAAATCATCCAGGCGTGGGGCGATTTGAATGACCCGGAACAACAGGGGCGGATGATTATTGACTGCAATATGAACCTTCCGCTGCTTTATTGGGCAAGTGAACAAACGGGTGATGCGCGTTACGCGCAAGCGGCAACAGCACACGCACAGCAGGCGGCAAAATATATCGTGCGTCCGGATTCTTCCACTTTCCATACTTTCTATATGGATGTGGAAACGGGCGAGCCACGATTTGGTAATACGCATCAGGGCTTCAGTGACACTTCGTGTTGGTCGCGTGGGCAGGCTTGGGGCATCTATGGTTTCTTGCTCACTTACCTGTACACCGGTGACACCAGCATGGTGGATCTCACCCGCAGCCTGGCACATTACTTTATCAACCGCTTGCCGGAAGATGATGTCTGTCATTGGGATCTGGCATTGCTGGGAACCGATGCGGTGCGTGATAGCTCGGCGGCGGCGATTACCGCCTGTGGCTTGCTGGAACTGGTCAACACGCTGCCGGTGTTGGATGAACATCGTGCCCATTATGAAGAGATGGCGCTGCGTATTATCCAGTCACTGACGGATAACTACCTGGCACGCGACGATGAAGCGTGTGAAGGCTTGTTGAAACACTCGGTTTATCACATGGCAAGCGGCAAAGGTGTCGATGAATGCTGTAGTTGGGGTGACTATTTCTACCTGGAAGCACTGACCCGCGTGCGCAAGGTATGGAATCTCTACTGGTAAATATTTCGCCCCCGCAGGCCTGCGGGGGCAACATGGAGAGTTGGAATGAAAACTGTTGCTGTTCTGCTGGCTCCTGGTTTTGAAGAAGGTGAAGCTATTGTCATTATTGATATTTTGCGCCGCCTTCAAGTTAACGTTCGTACACTGTCTTGCGTAGATACGCGCGCCGTGGTGAGTTACCACGATATTCCGATGGTTGCCGATGCCACATTAAGCGAATGTTTTGATGAAACCTTTGATGCTGTGGTTTTACCCGGCGGCCCGGAAGGCAGCACCTTTTTGGCAGGTTGCGCCAGTGTGATTGCCTTCGTGCGCCGTCATGACGAACAGGGCAAATTTATCTGCCCGATTTGCTCCGCCGCGGCACGTGTATTGGGTGGAAATGGTTTATTGAAAGGTCGCCGTTACGTCTGCTCCGGTGATTTATGGCAGCAGGTGAAAGACGGTGAATATGTTGACGCTGATGTTGTGGAAGACGGTAATCTGATTAGCGGAAGGGGGCTGGGCAAAGTGTTTGATTTTGCATTGACCGTTGCAGCTCGTCTGGAAGGTGATGAAGCCCCAGCCCGCGACCAGGCGGATCATATTTATTATCCGTGGTAGTGGTGAATACTCAGGGAATATTTTATTCCCCTGAGTATTCGTATTAACAAAAAAATCGTATTACTCCCGCATTGTTTTTTATTAAAACATTTTATTTTCTGATCAATACATTTCCCGCCTGATAGTCAACAAAGCCGCAAGGATGTGCTGGCTGTACTTATGGATAATTCAGCTAATTACCTCTCAATTCATCATACATATCTGCTCATTCTTATGCCTTTAATGGCTGAATGTATGTACGCTTTTACTGTATTTCTGGCGTGTGATTGCGCTCTCCTATGGATGATTAATTTCCCGCTACAACTATCGTAAGCCCAATAGCTAAAAGTCGAAACGGCTAATGGCTTGTTTTAACTAAACCTTACCCTACATAAAATAAGATCGAGCGGGAGTTTACCATGCACAAATTTACTAAGGCGCTAGCGGCCATCGGCATTGCGGCGGTTATGTCACAATCCGCTATCGCTGAAACCATGAAGCTCGGTTTTCTGGTGAAACAACCAGAAGAACCCTGGTTCCAGACTGAATGGAAATTTGCCGATAAAGCCGGCAAAGATCTCGGTTTTGAAGTGATTAAAATTGCGGTTCCGGACGGCGAAAAAACCCTTAATGCTATCGACAGCCTGGCCGCCAGCGGCGCGAAAGGTTTTGTTATCTGTACGCCAGATCCAAAACTGGGTTCAGCAATTGTCGCAAAAGCGAAAAGCTACGACATGAAAGTGATTGCCGTGGATGACCAGTTTGTCACCGCCAAAGGCGCACCGATGGACACCGTGCCGTTAGTGATGATGGCAGCGACCAAAATCGGCGAGCGCCAGGGGCAAGAGCTGTACAAAGAGATGCAGAAACGTGGCTGGGATGTGAAAGAGTCGGCGGTGATGGCGATTACAGCAGATGAACTCGACACCGCTCGCCGTCGTACTTCTGGCTCGATGGACGCTCTGAAAGCCGCCGGTTTCCCGGAAAAACAAATCTACAAAGTCCCAACTAAATCTAACGACATCCCTGGGGCATTCGATGCCGCAAACTCCATGCTGGTTCAGCACCCTGAAGTGAAACACTGGCTGATTGTCGGCATGAACGACAACACCGTGCTGGGCGGCGTGCGCGCCACTGAAGGTCAGGGCTTTAAAGCGCCAGACGTGATTGGTGTAGGTATCAATGGGGTGGATGCGATAAGCGAGCTGTCGAAGGCGCAGGCTACCGGCTTCTATGGTTCACTGCTGCCAAGCCCGGACGTTCACGGTTATAAGAGCAGCGAAATGCTCTACAACTGGGTCACTAAAGGGGCTGAACCACCGAAGTTCACCGAAGTGACTGACGTGGTGCTGATCACGCGCGAAAACTTTAAAGAAGAACTGGCGAAAAAAGGTCTCGGCGGTAAGTAAAGTTTGTGGTGGATGGTGCTTGCGCTCATCCACCCTACCCAAATCTCACCAACGTCAACACCAACTGTAGGTCGGATAAGCACAAGCGTCATCCGACATTGGGGTATGTCATGCAACACCAGACACCGTATCTCTCTTTTCGTGGTATAGGCAAAACCTTCCCCGGCGTGAAAGCCTTACAGGACATCAGTTTCGACTGCTATGCCGGGCAAGTTCACGCTCTAATGGGGGAGAATGGCGCAGGAAAATCAACGCTGCTGAAAATCCTCAGCGGGAACTATGCGCCTACTGAAGGCAGCATTGTGCTGCGTGGGGAACCCGTTACTTTTGCTGATACCCCTGCGGCACTTAATGCCGGTGTCGCGATTATTTATCAGGAACTCCACCTGGTGCCGGAAATGTCGGTTGCCGAGAATATTTACCTTGGGCAACTGCCGCATAAAGCAGGGTTTGTGAACCGCTCGCTACTCAATTACGAAGCCAAAATACAGCTTGAGCATCTGGGGCTGGATATTGACCCGAGCACGCCGCTCAAATATTTGTCTATCGGCCAGTGGCAGATGGTGGAAATCGCCAAGGCGCTGGCGCGTAACGCAAAAGTTATCGCTTTTGATGAACCCACCAGTTCGCTTTCACGTCGTGAAATCGACAATTTGTTCCGCGTGATTCGTGAATTACGCGCTGAAGGCCGCGTCATCCTTTACGTTTCGCATCGTATGGAAGAGATTTTCGCCCTCAGCGATGCGATTACCGTGTTCAAAGATGGTCGCTACGTGCGCACCTTCGATGACATGAAACAGGTCAACCATGATTCGCTGGTACAGGCGATGGTCGGGCGCGATCTTGGTGATATTTATGGCTGGCAAGCACGCGACCATGGGGCTGAGCGTTTGCGGCTTGAGGGCGTAAAAGCTCCAGGTGTGCGCACGCCGATTTCGCTTTCAGTACGCAGCGGCGAAATCGTTGGGCTATTTGGCCTGGTCGGTGCCGGGCGTAGCGAATTAATGAAAGGGATGTTTGGCGGCACGCGCATCACGGAAGGCAAAGTGCAGATTGATGGCGAAGTTATCAACATCAATAAACCGGCGGATGCGATTCGTGCCGGCATGATGCTCTGCCCGGAAGACCGTAAAGCGGACGGTATTATTCCGGTGCACTCGGTGCGCGACAACATCAATATCAGTGCGCGGCGCAAACATATTAGTGCAGGCTGCCTGATTAATAACCGTTGGGAAACCGACAACGCCGCCTCTCACATCCGTTCCCTGAATATCAAAACCCCATCGGCTGAACAGCTGATCATGAATCTCTCTGGTGGTAACCAACAAAAAGCGATTTTAGGGCGCTGGTTATCAGAAGAGATGAAAGTGATTCTGCTAGATGAGCCAACACGCGGTATCGACGTCGGCGCAAAACACGAAATCTACAACGTGATTTATGCGCTTGCGGCTCAAGGTGTGGCGGTGCTGTTTGCCTCCAGCGATTTGCCTGAGGTGTTAGGGCTTGCCGACCGCATCATTGTGATGCGCGAAGGGGAAATAGCCGGTGAACTGCTGCATGGCGAAGCCAATGAACAGCAAGCATTAAGTCTGGCGATGCCAAAAAACAGCGCGTCAGCCGCATGAGTAAGGAGAGAAAAATGTCTGCATTGACTCCATCATCAACGAAAGCATCATCAACCAATGCCTCGTCGGGCGATAGCAAGAAAAAGTCGTCTTTAAGTCTTGGGCGCATCTGGGACAACTACGGCATGCTGGTGGTGTTCGCGGTGCTGTTTATCGCCTGCGCCATCTTTGTGCCAAACTTCTCTTCTTTTGTGAACATGAAAGGGTTGGGATTAGCCATTTCGATGTCGGGAATGGTGGCGTGTGGCATGTTGTTCTGCCTGGCATCCGGTGATTTTGACTTGTCTGTTGCGTCAGTGATTGCCTGTGCGGGCGTCACCACGGCGGTGGTCATCAACCTGACTGAAAGCCTGTGGATTGGCGTGGCGGCTGGGCTGTTGCTTGGCGTATTAAGCGGCCTGGTTAACGGTTTTGTCATCGCCAGGCTGAAAATCAACGCCCTGATTACCACCCTTGCCACCATGCAGATTGTGCGCGGACTTGCGTACATTATTTCTGATGGTAAAGCGGTCGGCATTGAAGATGAGCGCTTCTTTACGCTGGGTTATGCCAACTGGTTGGGGTTGCCTGCACCAATCTGGCTGACGGTCGGTTGCCTGATAATCTTCGGTTTCTTACTCAATAAAACCACGTTTGGCCGCAACACGCTGGCGATTGGCGGTAATGAAGAAGCGGCGCGTCTTGCAGGTGTTCCTGTGGTGCGCACCAAAATCATTATCTTCATTCTTTCTGGCTTAGTCTCGGCTGCTGCAGGGATAATACTGGCTTCGCGTATGACCAGCGGCCAGCCAATGACCTCTATTGGCTACGAACTGATTGTGATTTCTGCCTGCGTATTGGGTGGTGTATCGCTGAAAGGGGGGATTGGCAAAATTTCCTACGTGATTGCCGGTATCTTGATTCTCGGCACCGTAGAAAATGCCATGAACTTACTGAATATTTCACCATTTTCGCAGTATGTGGTGCGCGGTCTGATCCTGTTAGCAGCGGTTATCTTTGACCGTTACAAACAGAAAGCGAAACGCACGGTATAAATACCTGGCCTCGCAGAAAAGTCATCCGGTGGATTAGCGTAAGCGACATCCACCAGTTTTTTAATGTGACATCACTTCACTTATCAGTATTTCCGTCCAGAAACTAATGCAAACCAAGAGGTGAATCACTGAAATAGTCACGCTGCTAAAGTATAGTTGGCGGCGTTGAAATTCGGCCTCAAGGAGATGAGCCAATGAGCAGTGATGTAAACTACACCAGCAGTAAAGTACGTGTTACTGAAAATCGTAAGTTTGATACCACTTGGGTATTAAGTCTGTTCGGAACCGCCGTCGGGGCAGGGGTGTTGTTCTTGCCAATCAACGCCGGAATGGGCGGATTTTGGCCGCTAGTCGCCCTCGCGGTGATTGTTGGGCCGATGACCTGGCTTGCACACCGTGGCCTTGCACGTTTTGTTTTATCCTCAAGTAACCCTGGCAGCGACATCACCGAAGTGGTGGAAGAGCATTTCGGCGCTAAAGCGGGCATCTTAATTACACTGCTCTATTTCTTCGCCATCTACCCAATTCTGCTGATCTACGGCGTGGGCATCACCAATACCATTGATTCTCTGATGGTTAACCAATTGGGAATGGCGTCTCCACCGCGAGCTATTTTGTCGATTGTGCTGATTGTCGCGCTGATGGCGGTAATGTTGACCAGCGAACGTGTGATGCTGAAAATCACCGAACTGATGGTTTACCCGTTAGTGGGTATTTTACTGTTCCTCTCACTCTATTTGATTCCTCACTGGAATACTGCTGCGCTGTCGCAGATGCCAAGTGCTATCGATTTCACCAGCACCATGTGGCTGACCATTCCGGTGCTGGTGTTTGCTTTCAACCACTCTCCGGCTATCTCCTCGTTTGCGCTGTCACAGCGCCGTGAATATGGCAATCACGCGGATGAAAAATCCAGCCAGACATTGCGTAAAACCTCGACGATCCTGCTGGCATTTGTCATGTTGTTCGTCTTTAGCTGTGTTCTGAGCGTGACGCCTGCGGATTTGCTGGCAGCAAAACAGCAAAATATTTCGATGCTGAGCTTCCTGGCGAACAAATTCGATAACCCGTTAATCTCCATCTTTGGCCCACTGGTGGCGATTCTGGCGATTTCCAGTTCCTTCTTCGGTCACTACCTGGGCGCGCGTGAAGGTCTGCATGGTCTGGTTAAGAAAATTGCTCGCCACAACGGCAAGCGTTTTGATGACCGCAAACTGAATAAAGCGATTGCGCTGTTCTTCCTGCTGAGCCTGTGGCTGGTGGCAACACTGAACCCAAGCATCCTTGGCATGATTGAATCGTTGGGCGGCCCAATCATCGCGATGATCCTGTTTATCATGCCGATGTACGCTATCCACAAAGTGCCGGCACTGGCGAAATTCCGTGGCAAAGCGAGCAATGTGTTCGTTACGGTCATGGGGCTGGTGGCTATTTCAGGCCTGATCGCCAGCTTCTTCTAATCTCTGCCATACCATGACACCAGGCTGCATGCAGCCTGGTGATTTATCCTGGAAAATTGCGACACCCGTCACCCTGTCTATACTTACATGGCTAATCATCATCTCTCGTTACCGTTACGGTGGCGAGATTAACCATGTAAGGAGGAGCCGCTGGTGGCTGAAGTCTCATCTGTACCGCCTCTACTTTCAGGAAACCTTGCCTTTTTCTTTGACCTCGATGGCACGCTAGCAGAAATCAAACCGCACCCGGATCAAGTCTACATTCCGGCCGCTGTGCGGACGTTACTGCAAAAAATGTCCGTGATGAGCAACGGGGCACTGGCATTGATTTCAGGGCGCTCAATGTCCGAGCTCGATAGGCTCGCGACACCCTTTCACTTCCCGCTTGCGGGCGTGCATGGGGCTGAACGCCGTGACATCAATGATAAAACCCATGTTGTGACCCTACCTGAGCCGGTCGTAAACGCGCTCCAGCAGCAATTAAGTGAAGCACTCCTGCCGTTTCCGGGCACAGAGATTGAAGCCAAAGGCATGGCCTTTGCGCTGCATTACCGCCACGCACCGGAGGCCGCCGATGCCATTTTAGAACTGGCGAAATCGATGACGTTACGCTATCCCGAACTGGCATTACAGCCAGGGAAATGTGTGGTGGAGTTAAAACCGCTGGGCATCGACAAAGGGGCCGCGATACGCGCATTTATGCAGGAAGCGCCTTTTGCCGGGCGCACCCCGATATTTATTGGTGACGACCTTACGGACGAGGCGGGATTTAAACAGGTCAATGCCCTTGGCGGGCTGACCATCAAAGTCGGTGCGGGCGTGACAAGTGCCCATTACCGACTGGCAAATGTGCGCATGGTTTATCACTGGCTTGGAAAATTAACGCATTACATAGAACAACAAAAGTCAGACATTTTACGGGGAGAAGATTATGAGCCGCTTAGTGGTAGTCTCTAATCGCATTGCGCCGCCGGACGATAAAAAAACCAGTGCCGGTGGCCTGGCGGTGGGAATTTTAGGCGCGTTAAAAACGGCGGGTGGATTATGGTTTGGCTGGAGCGGTGAAGTGGGAGACCCCGAT
>NZ_JAHWLU010000093.1:0-19579 GCF_022134725.1 Buttiauxella sp. S19-1 | reverse complement strand
ATTCTAAATCGCACGCTTCCTGGTGGGTATAATGAAATTTTAGTAATATGCAAACCTTTTATTAATGTTTATCCTGGCCTTCCGCCAACTCTTCCTGTGGAAGTAAAAGGGATTCTTATTGCACCAAAGAGTATTCCTGGTCATGCATTATTTCAAAGAATGCTACTAAACGAATTTGTTAAAGATAGAAATAAACTACAAGAATTAAATCCAGGAGTTCCGGTTGAAATAATCTAAGTTCGATTGATAAACCATGACACTATCTGGTGACAGTGTCATGGACCGCCATCTCAATAAATGGTCACTTTAGGTTTATATTATACATCTTTAGTCTTGATTTTTTTGTTAATAATCTCACCACTTATCAATAGCAAGCGGTTCTTCAGAGCATCTATCTGTAATGATAGCGTATATAATGCAATAGGAGAAATAGACTGGTTATTATCAAGCTGAATTTGTAGCTGATTTAGTTGGTTTTCCACCATAGATGTTTGAATATTCAAATTGGTACGCATTTCATAGATACTTGTTTTTAATTCAGAGATGGTTATATACGGTTTACGCTTCTGTTCCGCATCTAATAAACGATGCTCAAGTGTATCGAGCTGCTGATTTAGCTGTTGCGTGCTAGTATTGATAGGTAACGTAACACTTGTTTTCTCCAGACTCTGTTGCCACTTTTCTACCCAGGGGTTTCCAGGCCAGATATTGTTGCTAACACGCAACACATCTGGGTAGTCAACTTTATGCATTAATATAATTACTGATAGCGTGCCAGCACCTCCCAGTATCATCCACAGCAACCTCAAGAACCAAAGTTTTGATGGAGATAACTCCGAAGCCGGTATGGTTCTTGATAACTCTATAGGTAATTCCAACGAAATTGGAGTTAACAAAGGCGCAACAGCTTGCTTTTCATTCGCGCTGATATGAGTTTCCAACCATGCTGAAAGCTGGTGGAATGTCTCATGTTGCGTCGACTTGAGCTTGTTAGCTTGTTTTTCCAGCAGTTCTACAGCATTTAGTAACTGTCGCAGGACAGAGACACTCACAGCTTTCATCGACAATGTGTATATCAAAGGCAGAAGTTGCCTGCTATAGGCATCAAGTATTTGTAGGCGAAGCTCCTGCGCTGCAAGTGGTGGCCAACATGACGGTTGCTGTCTGACAAAACCATTCGCGAATAGCAGCGAAGCGCTAGCAATACCTTTCCATCCATTAAGCTGGTATTCAATCAGGCAAAACCAAACCCCTGTTTGCAAATCGTAGCCATGTTGTTGAAACAATCTCAAGCATTCTTTTTCTCTATCGCACCACCAATGTTGGTTAATCGTATGCTTTCTCCACTGGGACATATCACTGCTGAACTGCAAAAAACTCTGATGGCTCCGCGGATCATGGCTATTGATCTTCAAAATTTGCGTTCCACTTATGGCCAATATGACGCTCATGCTCCCTCCATGCAGCTAAGCAATACTATGGCACCTGCGCTGACGTCAATTGTGAATGCATTTTCTGAGTTGTTTTGATGCTTACGCGCTGCTAGTAGCGGCAAAAGATGTTGATTCAGAACCTGATCGATATCGCGAGCACCGCTCTGCTTCACTTGGCAATGTTCTGCTACCCAGGTCACTACCTGATGACTCCAGGTTGGAGTTACCTTAGATTCGCTTGCACGTTCATAGCGTTGGCACAGGCGCTGGAGTTTCAGTTCAATGATTTGTGCCAGTGCTTCCTGTCGGAGCGGCAAATAGGGGATTAGCGTCATGCGTCCCATTAGTGCCGGACTGAAGACCTGATCGAACTCGGGACGAATCAGACTACATAGTTCGCTCTGATTTAACTCTTTATTTTCCAGCGCTGACACCAGCGAAGCACTGGCAAGATTGGACGTCATAATAATAAGCGTATTACGGAAATCAACTGACTGACCTTCTGCATCGTCGATCGTCCCCTTATCAAAAATCTGATAGAAAAGCTCAATCACATCTGGATGTGCTTTCTCCACTTCATCCAGTAATATCACACGATAAGGATTGCGCCGAACAGCTTCGGTCAATACCCCACCTTGGCCGTAGCCTACATAACCTGGAGGGGATCCTTTTAGGCTTGAAACTGAATGCGCTTCTTGGAATTCCGACATATTGATAGTGACTAAGCTCTGCTCGCCACCAAACAGTAGTTCCGCCAGCGCCACTGAAGTTTCTGTTTTTCCAGTTCCAGATGGCCCTACTAGCATGAATACTCCCGTTGGTTTAACCGGGTCATTCATCCCAGCGCGACTGATATTGATTTGTCGAGCTATTTGTTCGAGTGCGTGTTCCTGCCCGATAATACGTCCAGCCAAGCGATCAAATAGGGCATCGAGTTGTTGGTATTCTTTTTCTAACATGCGTCCAAGTGGTATTCCGGTCCAGTCTGAGACCACATCTGCTACACAAGTTGCATCGACGGATTCGAATACCATCGCATGGTGCTGATGACGGATTGCCAACTCATTACGGTAACTGGCAATCTCTTCAGTGTTCTTACTTTGTAGCATCAGCTTTAGAAGTGCATTCTGTTGCAGCCATTCTTCCTGTAAGGCATCAAGAGTGGCCTGTAACGAGGCAATTTGTTCTACTAACTTCAGTTGTTTCTCTGGTGAAGCATTTTCACGTTGCAGTGCCTCATATTCGCTTTGGATGGCTCGTAAATGTACCGTGATGGTTTCAATTTCTTTAGGTTCGTGGGTTTGGGAGACCGCTACACGTGCGCACGCAGTATCCAGCAGACTTACAGCTTTATCAGGTAGTTGGCGTGCTGTGATATAGCGACTAGAAAGATTGACTGCAGCATGGATGGCGCTCTCCAGTACAGTAATACCATGGTGATGCGACATGGCAGGAGCCATGCCTCGAAGCATTGTGATTGCGCTATCGATATTTGGTTCAGCTACTTTAACTACCTGGAAACGGCGTGCTAAAGCAGCATCTTTTTCGAAGTATTTTTTATATTCTGCCCAAGTTGTTGCAGCGATGACCTTTAGTTCTCCACGTGCTAGTGCGGGTTTCAGCATATTTGCAGCATCGCTTTGGCCTGCAGTTCCACCAGCACCTATCAATGTATGGGCTTCATCAATAAACAAAATGATTGACTGCGGCGCACAGGAAACCTCTTTAAGTAGAGATTGTAGGCGATTTTCGAATTCCCCTTTAACGCTTGCACCTGCCTGCAGCAACCCTAAATCCAGCGTTAGTACTTCCATCGATTTGAGCTTCAGGGGGACGGTACCCGTCGCGATCCGCATTGCAAGTCCTTCAGCTAATGCAGTTTTGCCAACGCCAGGCTCCCCAGTGAGGATTGGGTTGTTCTGTCTGCGACGTAATAGAATGTCGACCATCTGGCGAATTTCGGCCTCACGGCCCACTACAGGATCCAGCGCTCCCTGGCGTGCCAGTTCGCTGAGGTTTCGAGTATATTTCTTCAATGCAGACCCAGCCACTGGATGGCTGTTAATGTTATCTAACGTTGTTGATTTCCCCTCAAGCGTTTGCAGTAATTGCTGCGCTTGTAAGCGATCACAGCGTAATGTCTGCTGGACATTGAGCGCGACGTACGAATCATCTTTGCTGTCTAGCAGGCAGGCCATCAGCGCAGCTGGACTAAGGAGTTGCTGGCCCCAGCGAGCGCTCGCTAGCAACCAGCTATTTACTAACCATGTCACTAATTCTGGTGCGAAAACCGGCGTTGGGGCATTGCTGATATTTACTTGTTTAAGCGTTTTATCCAATTCCTCCAACAACTCGTTGACAGGCAGTCCGGTTTGTAACCCTAAAGATTCCATTAGAATAGGAGCCTGTTGGATTATGGATAATAATAAATGCTCGGGACTGACGTCCACGTGGCGATGTGCTGCTGCATGGCTTATTGCAGCATCAAGCGCTGTACGACTGTCCGAGTTCAATTTACCGATCACGGATTTTAAATGTGAGTTCATAGTGGATCCTAATTTGAATTAGTTGCACTGCGCAATAGCGTCTGGCAATGAGGAAATTGGATTAAGGAATTGGGGTTTTGCTCGTTCATCTAGGCTGGAGATTTGCGCGTCAAGATCATTAATATTGTTGTTAAGATCGCTCCAGTTTTGCCAGGCGGTTTCCAGGTCCTGTGTGTTGGATACAATGAAGCGAACTAGAATCTGTTTAATACCCATTAGTTTTAATGTGTTAGCACTGTCGCCAAAATTGTTGCTGTCGAGCAATACTTCACCTTTCGTGAGGTTGCTGATAAACAATGGCCAGGCATCGGGGCCATTCAGTTGGTAGTTTGCAGTGAAGTCCGGAAAAATGACGCTGAGAGTCATACTGGGACACTGGCCTGGTTGCCAGAGAAAATCACGTTTTTCTGCGAAGTTCATGCTGCTCAATTGCTGGTCACCCTTTGTGCAGCTGAGGGTTACTTGTGTACCTGTCGGGATTACTTTTGCACCACCTGGCACTGTGGCTGGGAGGCTAGCAATATTGATTTTCCAACTTTTTTTTTCCAGCTCATTCTGCTTTAGACTCAGTGAATCAATTTTTGCCTGCAAAGATGCTCGATGATCGTCTATGCGGGTTGAGGATCGATCTGGAACATCTTTTATCATTTCCGTTGGAAACGTCTGGCGAATGAATCGGATAAATTCTCCCGTTATAGGTACTTTCAAGCCAGCATAGTCAGCAGCGGCCGGACCGTCGCTATTACTGGTCAGCAATGCGTGAGCCGGACCACGCAGAAAATCACTGACCGACTGTTGAATGAGTGCCTGCTGTTCTTCATAACTACGCAGCTCACTATCTTTGTTTGTTGGCCATATCACGGCGCTCTTCCACTGATTGTTAAGCCAGCATGCGCTTTGAGCCAAGGCGTTGCTCAGCAGACGTCGGGCATCATCTTGATAGAGCAACCAGACAGCTGCGATACCGGCATCATTATTTTGTGGTGATAACCCTTCCTGCAAAGTCGCGAGAGCTGGGAACAATTCGCTCAAGGGATTGCTTTCACCTGTGCTCTGCATAGGGCTGAACAAACCTCTTGTCAACTGAACATCGGGTGCTGCTCGGCCGACAGCTTCTTTCACTGCGTGGCTGCGAGCATTTTGCCACTGCAGCCATGCTAGCTGCGTAGATGGGACGTTATCAGTGGATGGTTCCGGCTGATTGCTATGTAACCAAGCGGTGAGCGACTGACGAACATGCTGATCAAATTGGTCGGCACGGCTACGCAGAGCGGATGCCCGTGTACTTGTCGTTACCTCTTTCAACTGGCGTAAGGTTGCCAGCCACGGTTGAGATTGTGCTGGAGGGATTTCTTTCAGCTCGTCCAGGGTGCGACTGACGAACAACATCGCTTGACTTTGATTTTGTCCGATGGCGATCAACTGTCCACGCGATAATGTGGCAGGGGTACTTGATGCGAGACTGGCGGTAACATCAATCAGATACTTTTTCCAGGCGTTCTGCTTTTGTGTCTGGTTTTGTTCCAAAGCTTGCTGCAACAATGGCAGAGGTTGGCCAGCAGCGAGTTCAATCTGCTCAATCCAACCATTGAGGGTAGTTTCACCTTTATAGGTCCAGATACCTGGCAGAGCGACATTGTCCGGTAGTGACGGCCAGAAAATAGAAGCCTTCAATGCGGGTAAGTTTGTAGAAGGTGCTATAAGCCAGTTAAGCGCTGGGTCATGATTTACCAATGTAATCAGCAGGCGACGTGAGGCCTGCAACCAGTGCCCGCCGTCTGGCCGTTGCATAAAGTTTCGTTCCAGTGCCATCAATGTCAATGGTGACAACGTGTTGGGGTAGCTACGCTGTAGCAGGGCTGGAGCGATTGGTGACTTTCGGCCGAGAGTTTCCAGCGTTGCGCCGTCACGCATCTGTTGCCAGATGAGCACAGCGTGACTCAGTTGCAAAATGAGTTCGCGTTGCTGCTCCGGGGGCGCTGCTAGCACTTCCTGTTGAAATTTAACTAACATGTCCAGCGTTCGTTGCTTTGAACCAGTGTTTTCTATTAATTGTGTTTCCGCTTTATCATGTTGTTTTTCTAACAACATATGAAACGGTAGATAGCGTAAAGCTGTAGAGGGATATTCTTCATCCCTTTGAATAAAACTAGCCAGTGCGTCGGGAGACAGATGGTTTAGCCCTGGTTGCAAGCGGTTTAGACTCAGACCAGCGCTGATTGTCACCCATAGAGTGCAGGTCACCAGTATTGCAATACAGAATATTTTTCCTTGTGTCCGCTGATACCAACGCTTGCAACTCATTTTCTGGCTTTGGTCGCGCAAATGCCCGTCTAGCAAATCTTGAATGAATACGCTCTTGCGCCGTGCAAGATTATCCTCCTGTGGCTCGGTTGCACTGAACCACACGCTGCTGAGGCTAATGGGGCTGAAATAAGCATTCGGTTCGCACAAGGAGGCCAAGACATAACGTAACTTTGGTTCCAGCATTGTAAATGCTTCCGGAAAGTCCAGAAGGAGTGCGTTCTCTTCTGCACAACGCACATTTGGGCGCCCCATACTAAGACGTACTCGAGACATTCCCTCTCTAAGCGCTGTAAATAATGCATGAAGCGCAAACTCATCCTGACCATCGATATGAAGTGGCTTAGGCCAGCTGTAACCCAGCGGCTGCTGATTTTGAGAAGTTGATAGCTGGCGATGCCATAGGCTAAAACCGGGGAAAATATCACACTGTGTCACCATCACATACAGCGGCAAACACTCACCGAAGCGACGAACCAATGGTTCAATCAGCGTCCGCTGCTGACGAGCAAATGTATGTAGCACAGTGAGATCGTTATTCATCAGAGCACTAACTGGCAGGGCGACAATAATTCCTGATAGTGGGGGGATCCGAGTGCTCCATTGGATCAATTTTCCCCATGCCTGGCGATGCTTTGCAGCATCGTTGAGAAAATTGCTCGATAGATCAAGTATGCAAAGTTGTCTGAAGAACCACCAGCGCAGAGTGCGAGTCGGTCCGGGAACTGAATCATCGTTGTTATCATCAAAGCGTGGAAGCCCTGCACTAGCCAGCAGGGTACTTTTACCACAGCGATCACCCACCAGCAGATACCAGGGTAGATGTGCTCGCTGGCGACGAATGCGTTTGATGACACTAGCACCACGATTCCAGTGGTTCAGCAGAACATACTCCCGGCGGGAGAGCCGATATTTCTCCAACCAGCGGCGACCGCGTTTACCCTTGACAGCTCGTGTGAGAGCGTAAACCGCACTCCACAACAGGATAACCATTAACAACATTAGTACCCAGAACAGCAGAATGTTTGGTGTGCTCCAGTTCTGCCAAAGACCCAAGGTGAAACAGAATAACAGCGACAATGAGAGCACCAGTAGCCAGCCGGTGAAACAAGCTAATTTTTTGAACATAGTGGTTAGAACACGTAATGATAAAGAGAGAAATAAATGATGGTGTACAGCAGTGCAACGCTGACGCTCATCGTTAATAGCGGGCGTAGGCGTTGTGTCATCGTTCCCATGGAAGCGGGAGGTTTAGGAACGATCAACGCTTCATTTGGCCACGTCAGCCATTCTTCCGGTAAACAAAAGCGGCGTTGTTCGCAAATTACTTCTCGCAAGGCCGGTTGTTCGTCTGGAGAGCTGTATTGACCCTGGAACCCCTGCTGTAAGCAGAACAAAAATACCAGCCTCGCCTGTTCATCAAGGGGGTCCAGCTGATTAAGTAGAGTGAAAAAATGTTCCCCAGCGATAGTGATATTGAGGTACTTACGCTGTAGCAATTCACCTTGCCAGTGGTGGCGCCATATCAACTCTGAACGTAAAACTGTTTCATCCAACCATGCAATTACAGCTGCACGAGCCGCCTCTTTTTCTTTCTCACTGATATCCAGTTCTCCTGCTGTTTTGATGGACAGATCAAGCAGCTGGATGCAGTCATGGCGGGTTAGTTGGTAATCATCGAATTGCGACGGAGTGCCGATTATCTTTAAAACCTGTTTAAACACCGGTAAATAGCAGTCAAGAAGCGACATTATTCTGCCCCCATAAATATCGCTTGCACTTGCAGATCAGCTGGCGCATCACCCCAGTAAAAGGCAATGTTTTGTTGCTGTTCGACGCTTTTCCACATGTTGTCTTGTTGGTTCAATCTGAAGTAAAAGGTATCTTTACGATGTGGAACACCACGCGGTGTCGGATTAAGCCAGGTAACATTGATCCCAGGAAGTGCGTGCTGGATCAGCGTGAGTACAGACGAGCCTGGAGCTACTTTAAAATTGCTGCTGTCGATGTGGTCAGCGTCCGTAAGGGTTTCTGAGCGCAACATCAGCAACACGCAACCCGCTTTCTTCCATGGTAGCGAATGCAAATTGCCACTGAATATCCTTTGATCGTCAGCATTCAGTGTTACCCAGGTGTTGTCCTCCAGTGTTAGATTATTGAGAAGTGCAATAATCAGCTTCCGAGCGCTAGCAAAGCTGGCTAATAGATTGAAGTGGTCGTAAGGAAGGAGGGGATCTTCGCCTTCCCATTCACCATTAAATGCACACTGTTCACTGAAACAGGATAGCTCTCCAATGAGCTGCGCCAAGAGTCCGTAAATCGACCAAGGATGTATCGAAGGTGTGCGGCAAAAATGATGCAACAGAGGTAGAGCTCGGTTCAGTGAGCGCATCGTGAGGAGTTGAGTTATATCGTCCCGTCTAGCCTCTCTGAGTTGATCGGGGTGCTTGTATTCCGCCAATTGATGAGCGCGGTTGGCTAGTTCGGCGTACAGTCCATCGAGCATTGTTTTCAATGCTGAATAGCCGTTCAGGGTTACAAGTGGTGGGCAAAAACTGTCATCGCTTACTACCCGATCGTTCTCGTAGCGTAGCCGAAGCAAAGGCAGAAATTCGCAATCTACAACCGCCTTTTTTTCCTCATCACTGAGGATTTGTACGTTATACAGAATGCGCGATACATTGCACTCAGGGCCATTGAAGTAAACGTCTTTCATTACCCCTTCTTCGGAGGGCTTTAACCAGCGGCTATTTGGCGAGTCGCCAACATTAGCGTGACCAGGATCAAAACGACGAAGTGCCAACCACAGTGTGAAAGGTTTTTCGAACTGCCTCCATGAGTCGTGGAACTGTCGTGGCTGCAGCTCACAGTTACCTGGATATTCGAGGTAGTCGCCAGAGGGCAAAATTGCCTGCAGTCGTTCTATTTTTAGGGTGAAATCGACCAGTGTTTCTGGGTTAAAATCACACTGGACCATGCCAAAGTTCCATGGTTGAGACATTTGACGTTGTCTCGAAAGCATGTAGTTATGGTGAAGGTCAACAGCCTGCAAATGTTGTGGTTGCAGATACACGCCTGAGTACCAATAAATTTGTTGTAGTTCAGGATACATATCACTCTCCTTTCCCAGCTGAAGTGGTGGGTACAACATCGCTAGAGGTGAGAGATAATGGTTCCAACGTAGCACCTGTAAACTCACTGATGCTGTTACTGCCGAGCCTAAATTTAAGCGAGAGCGGTATTAATTCTGCGTGCCAGGATTTGTTCCACCAGCCACTGCTGCTGCTGGTTACGGGGATTGCCACCAATGCCATATGTTGTTTTTGCGGAAATGGGTAGTAGCCTGCAACGATGGCAACGTAGCGGGTATTTTCGCTGCGATCTATATGTAGAACAGTCCGCTGTCCAGGCATTGCGGAATAACGGTCGACTTTCAGAATGTCGTCCTGTGCCCCAGCAGCACTGAATAGATTTTTTAACGCGGTAGGGTTCGATAGCAGTTTGTATAGAGTGCTGACGGTCTGAGCCTGAACCACTACAAGTGTGCAACTGTTGGCAATGCCATGAAAGGCGTTTAAATCAGGATCGGTCTGAATATCTAGTGTGATCGCTCCTTGGGAAAAGGGGGATTCAACTTGGGCGATAGCCTGCTTTTCGCTGGTGGCAGCATTCGGGGCTGTCGCACAACTACTAAGTTGCGTCAGGGCCAGTACAAACAAAAAAAAAGTCATTGATCGCATTAGCGGGCGTGTCCTGTTAGTACATTATTGATATCGTGGATACTGTTACTGTCATTAATCATCTCTGCCAGCCATTCCTGCAGCGTCATGGTGGCCCAGCGGGCTGCGCGCTCCATCAGAAAAGGTACAGGGCTGGAGGGTTCTGTCTGGCGGAAATACCCTGCAATGGCCAGCATTTGACTTATAGCTAGTTCACGGCTCATTGTCTGTGGCTCGCATCGTCTCCAGGCATCTTCTGAGAGCGTAATGTCATCTCCGACGAGCGGTTCTAATGTGATTGCTTGGTCAGGCAGTGGAATGGTGTGCTGAGTTAGGCGTTGCAAATAATCAGTGATATCTGCCAGTGTCTGGCTAGTTTGGCTAAACAGTTCAGTCTCTTGATTCTGGCTTAGGGAAAGATAACGGGCTTCCAACTGAGCTATAGCTGCGCCAACTACATCGACCCTTGAGGCCTGTTGGCCTATTTCGATGGAAGAAAAGTGCATTGACCGCAAGTTGAAGCTTTCCATAGTCAAATCCCCTTCCTGACGAATGAGGTCGTCACGAGAAACCGGCTGGGAATTAATTTTGTGCTCAAAGATTAGAATTTGACGCCAAAAAATCAGTGATGTATTGGGTTGACTCAATAGTGGTTGGCACAAGAGTTGCTGGCTGAGATCCTTATCAAGTCGCAGAAGCCGACTTCTGCGCAGAGTGGCGCCCTCTTCTTCAAGAGAGGGCCAGCACTGGAACCAAAAGCGGCTGATAAATTCGCTTAGAAATTCAATTCCGTCTATGAGACCTTTCAGACCTTGTTGGTAACAGAGTGCTTCCACAAACCAGCATGCTATCTGCAGGTCTTTAGTTTTCTCACGTAGCGCTTTTTCGCAGAGTGTTCGCACCCGGTTCCAGTCAGCTTTTTTCGGTTCTTTAACCGACCATTCATCCTGGGGCATGTAGTTCGGATCACTTTCTCTGGCCTGGCGTATATCTTCGAACACCTGTTCGTACTCTAGATTTTCACCTGCTGGCTTTTCCGGACTTATCGGGACTAACATCGCAGTGATGTCTGAAAGCATGATGTTTTTCCTTATCCAATTAATACTGTTGGGTAACCTGTCACAATCGTGCCACCATGAGCACAGCTATCACCCATCCGAGCTGCGGGTTTATTTCCGATCATGACTTTAGTGCTGCCCATAATGATGGAGTCCACTGGGCCGACGCAGGTGGCCATCGAGCCGACAGTAGCGGCGGGCATACCGCCAATCATTACCGTAGGTTCACCTGGTGGCATAATGGGGCCGCCAACGTGTGGAATTGGTGGCAGGCCTGGAGTGACCATTGGACAAACGTGCATATCTGAAACGCGGGCGGCGGGTTGACCCATTACGCGACCTCTAGCATTGCATATCGCGCTATTAATTCGCTTACACCGTCAACTGGACTTTCTGCGAGTTGTACCGTGAGCATGACCAGCGCACAATGCAGCATTTGTGCACTGAGCTGCGGTTCAGGGTATACCGGTGGGAGGCCATCCGGGCTCATGCTACCTGCAGACCAGAACTGAGCTAGCGCCAGCACTCCGACTGGTGTGCTGAACCCGAGAGTCTTAGCATCTTCGAAGATTTGCCAGCGGCGTTGAGCATCTGGTTGACTGTACTGTTGAGCGATGGCTACCAATAGTGGATGTCCGTCTGCGGGAGTCACTTCACGCAATAGGGTAGTAAGTGCCATACCGATTGATAGAGGGGAAAGAGTTTGCGACCACTGTCGCAGTTTCTCTTCCCATAGAATTGGGTGAAGTGTCGCCCTGGATTGAGTTGTCATGTTGGTTCCTTAACCGATATTAATGATGCCGCCAGAGATTTGGGTCATCCCGCTTCCCGATAAGGTAGTCATCGCGCCTTTTAGCTCTGTGGTTCCACTCCCTTCAATCTTAATCATCGTGCCGTTGATCGAAATTCCGCTGGCAGATAAGCTGATTTTATTTCCACCAACTTTGAGCTCAATGGATTGGGTGGATTCTAGAGTCAATGCTTTGTCAGTTTTAATATTGCCGCTGCCGCCTGTTACTTTCAGGTCATAGTTGCCATTACTGAGTTCCGTGCTAGCACTACCGGTGACCTTTTGTTGCCAATTGCCTTTATTGAGCGTGACATTCATGTCTCCTTCCTTCAGTACTAACTGATCGTTTCCTTTAGTTAGCTCTATGCTGCGGTTAGCGGAAATGGTGGTGGTAACATCATTTTTTACCGTCAAAGAGAGGTCTTTCTGCGCGATGATGGTTAACAGTTCTTCGCCTTTTTTGTCATTAAAACTCAAGCGATGACCGTCATCGGTACTGCCGTTTGTGGTGCTACGTGTGACAAATCCACTTTCAGTTTTTTGATCTGGAAGTGTGAAAGGTGGTTTGTTCTGCCCGTTGTAGACTGTGCCAGTCACTAACGGGTAATCCGGATGGCCCTGAACGAAGCTTACGAGGACTTCGCTGCCAACACGGGGAATAAATTGAGCACCAAACTTTCCACCACTCCAAGGTTGAACGACCCGTACCCAGCACGAGCAGGTGTCGTCGTCTGGATTTTCTTTGTCCCACGGGAACTTAATTTTTATCCGTCCGTATTCATCTGTATGGATTTCTTCAGATGATGGGCCGGTCACTGTAGCCGTCAGAATACCGGAAATTTCTGGATGGGAAGGGTAGGGTGGATGCCACGGCTGCTCATTGCTACTTGCTTGTAGAGTGCAGTGGTAGTCCTTACTGTTGTTCTCAAAATTGTTGAGTGCATTGAATGTCTGAGACTGAATGAGGTAAGGCTTGTCCCCAGATGGATGTCCGGCAAGGGTGAAAATCTCGCCACTGCACAACCAGTGGGCATTAGCTTTCGCTTCGAAAAAATGAGTGTTGGCTTCACGTCCTGCCATTGCATTTTCTGCTTCACGGGTAATTAGAGAGCGCTCACCTTGCGGCGTGATATCGGTAAAGGTGATCGCATCAATGCTAGTCTGCGAAGTGCTTGCGCTCTGTTGAGCGTCAATGGCCGTCGCCTGTGGCATGTTTATACCTTGCAGCACAACTCCTGCGGGAAGCAGCAAAGCGCTGGAGATCCAGTTGTCAATGTTGCCCTCTGTAAGGACGTTACCGTGATGGTGCCAGGTCAGTTTGTCGCTTTGAATAGCATTATGGCTAGCGGGATGATCGGCCAGAACCAACGTATGTCCTGATTCGCTGTGACGGAAATAGTAGTAAATACCTTCTTCATTAAGCAGGCGCTGGATAAAGTCGAATGCTGACTCGCGATATTGCACGCAATATTCACGCTGTGGATAGCTGCCGTGCAACTGTACGTCTACTTGATTGATGTCGTAATCGCTGAGAAGAGTACGAACCAAATCTGGAACGCTAACATTTTGCCAAATTCTCATTACTCGGCCCATGTTCAGCAGCGCTAGTGATGGTTCCAATGTAAAGATACATTCTGCCTCTTCTGGCGTGCGCTGCCGGTAGCGAATTCGTGTCACTATTCCGTGTAGCACGCGCTGTGGCAGGTCGTCGCTCCCGTCGCCAATCCGACAGGAAACTGATTTCCCGTGCCATTGCTTCAGGGCATCTTCGCTTTTTTTGGTCAAAGAACTCAGTTCATAGACAAAAGGTGTCGATAACGCTTCCTTGCCTTCCAACGACACGAGCAACATTGTTTCGGCAATTTCGCCATTCCAGCGTAAAAAATGATTTTCCTGATATGTAGTAAGTGAGTCGGGCAATTGCATATGTGTAATCCTGATTAAATGGTCGGCAAGGGCAATCGAACATGATGCAGGTTCGACTCGCTGTTGCAGCCAAGACAAAGGTCCAGCCCTAAAGCACTCATTCCCAAAGGACTCGGACTGAGGTCAGCACTGCTGATGGTGAGGGAAACGGAGAAATCCACCACTGGGCCAACGTAGTCCCGAACCCGCAACCATACGTCTTGCCAGGCACTTCCTGGTGGCATAAAGCATCTGGATTTTTTCGGCGACATTGGTCCTAACACAACATCGAAATGAGCATGTGCTTCAAGACGATTGCTACCTAGCATCGGTGCGGTATTTAACGTTTGTGTCGGATTACTAAGTTGACAACACTCTTGTTCTGGCACCCGCCGCCATCCACCTGTAAAGGGGATAATTTTTGCTGGGACGTCAAACATTGCACTAAGCCAACACTCAAGGTTGACCATTGACCGAACTGGCGAGGAAAATAACAGTGCGTGTTTCACTAGCTCTGATGAGGGAGGGGACATCAACAAACCACTTAGTGCCAGAATGGCTGTTTGCATCGGAGATTCATTTTCAGATTCTGCTCGCGCATATAAATGATGTTTTTGCCATGCAAGATAGTCGAGGCAGTACAACCGATGTTCGAAAATATTAAGGAATGCTTTTGCACTTTGGTCGCTGTAGCGATACTTACGTTCAATCAGCAATTCACTGTATGCCGTCGGCAGCGCGCCCATAGCCCCAGTTAAGCCATTATGCCAAGTTGTCACAACGAATGGCGCGTCCGGTGTATCTTGATACAGGCTTGCCACCTGACCATTGGGGGCATCCAGGGATAAGGTGGATGATATTTGAAGCTTTTCATCCAGAAGCGTGATGTCCTCGGTGTTCCCACCACGAAGTTTTCGCATCAGAAGACGGATTTGTTGATAGAAATTATGTTTGCTGACTATCTGCATCATAGCCATGACAGTTTCCCAGCTCTTATGGGCCATACTCGGCGCGTCTGTTCTTCAAATTCGATATAGGTAGTGACGCGTGTGAAACTGTTAACCGGGGCGTACAGGGCCAGCAGACGATCTAACAGGCTACAAAGAAGATAATATTCCGGCTCTTGCAATGCTTCGCGAGAGAAAGTAACGATTATATCAATGCCTCGAGCCAGGGAGTGAGGGTCATTACTGATAAGGCGGGTGGTAACTGGGCGGCAGGTTAAATCCTGAATTAGCGACAATAACCGCGACTGCTCGTTGTTAGCATCGACATTGTAAAGTGCCAAGGAATCTTTCAGCCTCTGTGTGCCTTGCTCGCCGTCAAGCAACTGATGGTTGAGTGATAACTGTGCGTAAAATCGCCAATTTACCGCATTCCTATCTGAAAAACTGATTGAACGCGTTGGATGGGTCAAGGCTACAATGTTAAGTGCTGCGATAGACGCTTCTGCCTCAAAATCGCCCTCTGGTCTGCCATATTGCAGCTGGTTGGGAATATTATGATTAGTACACAGAACACTGAGCGTCACCACTTCCGGAAGGAGGGATGGTGGTCGATTAGGGCGTTCACTAAATGCGATATGAGGTCTATTTTCGACCCCCTGCTCGCCGGGGATAGCGCGATGAAAGAACTGCCAACATAGACCTGAATCGTTCTCATTAATAATATCAGGATGGTTTTCTAACAAAGGAACCACAGGGGAATGAACTATGCTGTTATTAACCTTATGCTGAACAAAAACCTGTTCAATAGCCCAAACACCAATGTGTGTCTGATGACGTGTATCTGGAACAACTGGATATTCCATCAAGGCATCATTTAGCGCTATTGGCTCGGCTCGCTGGGAGAATAGATTGACCGCAGGTGTGCAGTGGAGACGGAAAAAACTTGCGTCCACTAGTGATATCAGTTTTTCCAGTTTTTCCGTCAGAGCATTTCGCTTAAAAACCGCCAAAATTTCGAATCTCCCTTTTCCTCCTACTGTGAAGCCTGCAGGGAGGTGAATATCGATAAACGAAAACTTTTGCGGGAACCAGAAATAGTCCAATAGCAAAATATGAATTGGGGCAATGCGCGTATTGCGGGTGAGCATCGCTTCCTCGACCTCAAACCCCACCGGACGTATGGCGCCAGGGGGCATGGAGATATTTACATTAGCGTGAACTAAAGTCAGACTCATTACTTCAGAACACAATAATGTATAGAGAATATTGACCACGTTGCTCGGTCCATCGAGATATAGACGAATGCAGTCGTTTGCTACAGTCGCGCCAGACCACACCTGAAAATCAAGTTGCAACTGCCAGCTAAGCCTATCGCTATTAAAACTGAGTGAGGCTGTATCCAGTGAGAGCGGCAATAATGTCACAGGGTACACAGTTTTGAATTGGCATGGCAAAGGAGTCTTTTGACGTGAAAAAATTGCCGTTCCGGCCTCCAAAACATTTTTGCCAGTAAGCCCTGATTTCTGTGGATTCGGGGAGACCATCACGATACAGGCTGAGGGTAACGGGCGCAGAAATTGAGGTGCCAATGTAGTGAGCAATGCTTCTATGACTTCAGGAATATCATCGTCAAGACGTTGATGGATACGTGATGTCAGTAAAGCAAAAGACTCAATCAAACGACTGACATGCGGATCTTCTGATTTACCCTCGTCCATACCTAGACGTCTGGCAATTTTTGGATAACGGCGAGCAAATATTTTTCCATGTTGTTTGAGGAAGTTTAGTTCCTTCTGATAATAAGATAGTAACCTATTCATTAAAATCAAATCTCTCGATACAATCATTCCACGTTAATTTAAGAGCTATAGGTGTCGAGACAAAAATACCATGCAACACAAACTTGATAGAATGAGTGCAATCACTATTATCAGTGATTGTCACTTTATCAAGTCGGGGCTCGAAACGTGCGATAACTGTCTTTAAACATGTTTTTAGCGTTTCACGCCGTGAATTCATGTCATTCATTTTCCTGAATGATGTATCGATGCCATAATTAAGTATGGAGGCATTAACCAGCGGGATGTTTTCTATACCTGGCAATCGTGAGCACGACATCAACAACATTTTTAGTTCGTTGAGTTGTATTTCAAACGACAATGATTTCCAGTGATAATCATCCTCTTCACATAAAGGGTGATTATCGCTGAGGCGGAATAGAAGGGATGCAGTCATGTTAATTTTCCTGAATCCCGATCACTAAGAGTGATCGGGTTGCATATTAAACTATTTTTTTCTGAGGGATGTTATATTTAATAGGGCCAACCTTATCCAGACCATCATCTTTTGCATTTGGTACATTAAATGTGGTCTCTACAGATTCTTCAAATGTAAATGACATATCCATAAACAGCTGGTCTTGCATTACAAAACTCAGACTTTGGAAGTTGCAATTATCGTAAACTGTACGTTGAATTTCGTAATCTTGATTTAATTTATCTGAACCACGATGCACAACGGTAATAGTAATATTCTTGTAGCCACGCTTGAGGTATTTTTCATACAAATCACTGGTTTCTTTAGTTACAAGAATTGATACTTTAGCTGCATCAAAATAGGTTCCATCAGGGCCGGACATAGTTGATAGTCCTGGAGGGGCATAGCCTTCCATCCAATTTTTATAGGTTTCCTCTTCCGAAGAGCCGGCAATAACTGCATTATCGATTTTAAGTTCGATGAATTGACAATCTTTTAATTTAGACATTTATATTTTTCCTATAATGACAAACGTAGTTACGCGCCGGTACTAGATGGTAAATCTGCAACCAAACGCAAAGACATACTTAAACCTTCAAGTTGGAAATGTGGTTTCAGCCAGGCGATGGCACGATAGGTGCCCGGATATCCCGGGACCTCAATGACTTCGATTTTTGCTTCACGTAGAGGAAAGCGAGCTTTTGTTTCCGGTCCTGCATTGTCAGAGGCAACCACATACTGCATGATCCATTTCTGCAAGTAGACTTCACACTCCGTCCGAGACATAAAGCTACCCACTTTGTCACGGACAATGGATTTTAGGTAATGAGCAAAACGGGAAGTTGCAAGAATATACGGTAACTGGCTTGACAGACGAGCATTAGCATTCGCCTGATCGGAATTATACAGCCGCGGTTTATTAATAGACTGCACTGCGAAGAAAGCCGCATAGTCAGTCCCCTTACAATGCACCAACGGAATAAAACCTAAATCAGAAAGTTCTTTTTCACGACGGTCTGAAATCGCAATTTGAGTTGGACATTGCATCGTGCGTTCGCCAGTTTCAGAAACATAATTGTAGGCAGGTAGTGATTTCACTAAACCACCACCTTCCACACCCCGGATTGATGCACACCAACCATATTCCTCAAATGATTCGATAATACGCCCAGCAAGTTCCCAGGCTGAATTTATCCATAGGTAGTCTGTACCTGTTTCGTTTTCGTGAATTATCTCTTCAAAGCAAAATGTTTCCGCCGGTATTGTTCTGGAACCATATGGCATACGCCCCAAAACACGAGGAAGAGTCAGCCCGATATAGCGGCTGTCATCGTTTTGACGGAAAGAACGCCAACGCGCGTAGTCTGTAGTGTCAAATAATTTCCCTAAATCCCGAGGGCGGGGTAATTCGGAGAAATCATTCATTGATAACAACCCTGGTGAGATGGCACTGAGAAAAGGTGCATGTGCTGCAGCTGCTACATGGGATATTTGTTCCAGTAGATTGATATCCTGTGGCGTGTTATCAAACTGGAAATCCCCAACAAAAGAAGAAAAGGGTGTACCACCAAAGGTACCATACTCACTTTCGTAGACACATTTGAACAGCATGGATTGATCAAAATCACTGGCGGATTTAAAATCTTTAATTAAATCTTGCTTGCTGCATTGCAGTAGGCGGATTTTTGTATTCTCTGTCACACTCGATTGTACAAGTTTGTGCAATCCACGCCATGAGGACTCTCGTTCTTGAAATTCAGGAGCATGAATGATCAGGCTCACCTGTTTCGACAGTAATTCGTCGATTGCAGTGATGCGTTGCTCAATACTGCCTATTAAATCGCTGGAAATAACTACTGAGCCTGATAATACTTCACTTAAAAACATGTTCAGTTGGGTTTTCATGCGGTCACGATCAGACTCGCGACGAATCGCCTGGGTATTGTCGATAACTTGATTGAGGAAATCATCATTATTGAGAGCTGACTGTGCTTCAAGATTTTGAGCCGCTTCACTAATCATTCTTCTTCCCTTCCTTGTTCATCAGATTCGCCCATAAGAGTATTTTGCTTAATAGCTAATTCTCTTAACTGTTCCTTTAAACGCTCATTACTGGCAGCTCTATTTCGCAAATCGCTTAATTGCTCGCGCAACTCAATCAATTTTCTTAGTGGCTCAACCTGGAGAACAATATTATCGGGGGAGAAATCATCCATGTTTTGGAAAGTTAACTCTATAGCTAGCTTTCCTTCCTGTTCCGGTAACGCACTATCTACTAAAAAATCTGCCATCGGTTTCATTGAAGACATAATTTCATTGAAATTGTCTTTATCCACATTCAAAAATTTTCGATCGCGCAAAGAATCAGTTGTTCTTGTAAAATCCCCCAAAACTCCAACAACAAGGGGGAGTTCTTTGGCCGTCTGCGCATCTCCAACTTCAACGTCGTAAGTAATTTGAACGCGCGGTGGCCGAGCCTTGTCTAATTTATGCTGAGTATTGCTCATGAGTTCTCTTGTGTTTGTAATTAAAATTTATCTTAAAGTGGCGATTAACGGTCTCAGATGCGAATAAAATAAATTAATGTTAAGTTTTAATCTGATGTCATCGCGGCTATATAA
>NZ_JAHWLU010000092.1:0-20392 GCF_022134725.1 Buttiauxella sp. S19-1 | reverse complement strand
ATAAGGAAACAGGGTGCGGATGACATCATGGCGCAGGAAACCTCTTTCCATAAATGACGCCGGATATATGACAGCGAACCGTATCAAATCAGTATTTGCATAACACTGGGCGTCCATATATGACTCACATGACAATAACAGCGTCAACCAGCTAACAACATGCGCCTGAGTTCCGCCAGGAAGCTCTTAAGCTTGCTGAACGCATTGGTGTGGCTGCTGTTGCCCGTGAACTCAGCCTGTATTAATCCCAGCTCTATGCCTGGCGAAGCAAACAGCATCAGCAAATGGCGACCATTGAACCTGAGAGTGAACTCGGTGCTGAAAACGCCCAGCTCAACCGGCCAGCTACCGTGAGCACGGCCTGCCGGTGTCAGCAGAACCTGCTGAAGCAGGGCTTTTACGCCAGTGGACCGAATCAGAAATTGGTGGGTGACATCACGTACTTGCGCACTGATGAGGGCTGGCTGTATATCTGGCGGTGGTCATGGCTGGTCAATGTCGCCACGAATGACAGAATAACTGGCCTGCGACGCTCTACTGATGGCATTGTGGCGGCGAAAGCGCCCGGAAAATGTCATCGTACACTCGGACAGAGGCGGGCAATACTGCTCAGTAGATTATCAGGCACTGCTGAAACGGTACAACCTCCGTGGCAGCATGAGCGCAAAGGGCAATATCAACATCCACAAAGTGATGGATTGTCACCCGCGGAGCAATTCTATTTGCTGACTGGCTAAATTACCGGCAACGCTACTTTTGCTGACTTGCTGTCGTTAACGCGACACAACCCGACGTGATTCTTCCGGTACTGGAGAGGCGTTTCGCCGATGCCCTTTTTAAAAGCACTAATAAAGTAGGTCACGTCGGAAAACCCCACTTTTGTTCCGATGTCACGCACGCTATCTTCGCTGTGCAGCAGGTTTTCGCAAGCTTTGCGCAGGCGTAAGGTATTCAGGTGTTCATGAATTTTCTCGCCGCTTTCGGCATGGAATTTACGCGAGATATAGCTGCGTGATTTACCTAGTTCTGCTGCCAGTGTGTCAAGAGTGAATTTTTGGTTGTAGTGCTCATCAAGCCAGAACATCACCTGGCTTGCGAGGCTCTGGCTGTTGCCGGACGCGCCGTTATCGTCACCGGGCAGCATGGCAAAAAGGCTAATCAACAGGCTGGCGACGTTCTCACTGTTCAACGGATGGTTGTTTGCCCGTTTCGAGTAACAGCTAAACAGGTAATCGATATGACTATGACAGTCGGCGACATCGACCACCCATGCCTCACCACCGCGTTGTGCCAGTTTTTGTAACCGCTGCCGGGTTTGCGGGAAGTCACGCAGTGCCTTCGATGCCGCATGGTGGTCGAGATGAATAATCGTGCGCCGATAGAGGGCTTCGGCCTGGGCGTCCACCATCACTTTGTGCAGGGTAAACGGCGGGAAGAAAAACAACCTTCCAGGGCGCATGGTGTAGTGGCGGTTATCGACAATCGTCACACCAAATCCCTCTTCCACATAGAGTATTTCCAGACACTGGTGCCAGTGGTGATACCGCACGGTATTGGCAAACAGCCGGCTGAAAGACACGAGGGTGTCCTTTAAGGTAATCAGTTCCAGATGCTCAGATTTTGGTTTGTCAGTCATAGTACAATAAAGCTCAACTTTTCCCCTTCCATACCTCTTTTTAAACCACTTTTTTAAATTTTCAAACTGCTGGTTTATTTGTCTATCATCGCTGTGATATGGCTAACATTCCGGTGATGTATGGTTTCAGTATTCTTTTCCGCAGTCGATTATCAGGATGATCGTATGTCTGCGGTAAATAAAGAAAAATCAAATATGTTGTCTTCCCGCCAGGATGTGGTGGCGGCATTAAACGACATGTTGGGTGCGCTGGATAAACAGTTCCCGGCAGGGGATTCACGCTTTTCGCTGGGTGATACCTGCGCGGACTACGACACGGATGTTGCCCAGATGGAAGGGCTTTCCCGTGTACTGTGGGGGCTGTTTCCGCTGATGGCTTCCGGTGACACCACTCCGTTTAGCGACAAGTACATCACAGCCATAAAGCTGGGCACTAACCCGCAAAGTACAGGCTACTGGGGCGAAACCGCGCCTTATGATCAGCGACTGGTAGAGATGGCGGCTTATGGCCTGGGGCTGGCGTTGTTGCAGGATAAACTCACCGCGGTATTCAGCGAAGGTGAGTTAACGCACTTGCACGCGTGGCTGAGCCAGATTATCGATGTCCAAATGCCGGGCAGTAACTGGAATTACTTTGCGATTATGGTGCTGCTCGGTTTTAAACGTGCGGCCTTTGATTCGATGCTGTTGCTGGCGGATGGTGACGATTACTTCCATGGCCGCCGTCACTGCGATGAAGGCGTGTGGATGAAAACTTTATTTTCTCTCGCTGGTCACCTTGGCATGACGTGCAGATCGACAGTCGGCAGGTGGCATTTGGCGAATGGCATATTCGTCTGCATCGTATTAACAGCGCGCGCACCTTACAGACAGTAGAAGGCGGATTCGCGGTGATGAAAACAACGCACCAGGTGCATGCCCGTGGTTGCTATCTGGCCGCAGACAACGGCAGTAGCGTAACTGTCGATTTATCACCGGTGATTACGCACCAGCCTGACAGCATCGTCACGCCGCCGAACAGCAGCATGTGCGCAGTGCTCCTCAATTCCAATGCTGACGAGCGAAATCCCGCAATGGGAAAGCTGGCTGTGCTGCGCAGTGAGCGCATCGGGTCAACATCAACATAAAAGCTATATGGCAAGCCCGCAGCTGGAAATTAAGCATAACCAGGTGTTTATCCACGAGCCTGGTAGTCAGCGTCAGCTGTCATTCTTTTTATAAAAAAATATCTTACTCTACATACACACATCGAGGGTTATATGAAAAACGAACCAGTGAAAAATAAAGCTGAGTATTACAAAATAAGCAGTTTTATTTTCCTCTATTTCTTTACCTGGTCGGCAAGTATTGGTCTGTTAGCCATTTGGCTTGGACAAAAAGCGAATCTTAGCGGTACGGTTATCGGCACGGTATTTGCGGTGAACGGCGTGTTCTCCGTTATTCTCAAACCGATCTACGGCTATATTCTCGATAAGATCGGAATGAGCAAATATTTGCTCTATTTCGTGGTGGCAATGTCCGCCCTGATGGCGCCATTCTTTATCTATGTCTACCAACCATTATTACTCTCCAACACCATGCTGGGCATTATTGTCGGGGCGATCTATTTAAGCTTTGCCTGGTATGCGGGGGTGGCGGCGTGCGAATCCTACTCTGACCGTTTCAGCCGCCTTAACGGTATGGAATTTGGCCAGATCCGGATGTGGGGTTCTCTGGGCTGGGCAGTGGCGTCTTCGTTCTCCGGCCTGCTGTTTAACCTCTCGCCGTCGTACAACTTTATGATGGGCAGTGTGGCGTCAGTGATCATGCTGATTGTGCTGCTGAGCCTGAAAGTGAACACCCGTTCTGATCATGCCAGCGAAGTGCTGACGAAAGAGAAAATCGCCCCGGCGGATGTTTATGCCTTGCTGCGTAGCCGAAAATTCTGGGCTTTCTGTCTGTACGTTGCCGGTGTGGCCTGGATGATGTTTATCGCCGAGCAGCAGTTCTCGCGCTATTTCGTCACTTTCTTCGACGATATTCACCGGGGCAACGCCGTATTTGGTTACTTGGGAACCGTGCAGTCGGGAATGGAATTCCTGATGTATATGGTGATCCCGCTGTTCGTTAACTTTATTGGCGCCAAGCGTGGGTTATTAATTGTCGGGATAATTGTCGGTTCACGTTTAATTATTTCCGGTCTGTGTGATTCGAACCTGTTAATTTCCGTGCTCAAGCCGTTATATGGTCTGGAAATCTGTCTGCTGCTGGTGTCTGTCTTTAAATATATCGCCGAACATTTCGATAAACGCGTAAACGCCACCATGTATTTACTGGGTTATCAGGCCATGCTGTACGTTGGCAACGTGGTTATCTCCTCCCCGGCGGGATATCTGTATGACCGCATCGGCTTTGGAAATACGTATATCATCATGGGTGCAACGGCGCTGATCTTTACCCTTATTTCTGCCTTTACGTTATCCGCCTGCCAGAGCAAATGGCGCCGCGCACAGGCGCTGAACGTAACGCAATAACATTCATCACAATAATTGACGCTGTCAAAGAAGGAAGCTAAATATGTTAAATCATATAGTTGAGGAACGTCTGGCCAATATTCCGGTGCCAGTGGATATGGACGCCTTTCGTGATGAGCTAAGCTCCGCCCGTCACCATGTCATCGAACTGATCCGCCGTCATGCCACGGAGTTCGGGGAACAATTTCCGGCTGAAACTTGTGTGGATGGTTTCTACCCACTGACCGAAAACGTCGAGTGGACCACCAGTTTCTGGACCGGCCAACTGTGGCTGGCGTGGGAGATGAGCGCCGACGACAACTTCCGTGCGCTGGCGGAAAAAAATGTGCGTTCGTTTGGCCTGCGTATGGCCGGGCGTCATGACACTAACACCCATGATTTAGGCTTTTTGTATACGCTCTCCTGCGTGGCAGCCTGGCGATTGACCGGCAACCGCGAGGCGCGCGGCTTCTCGCTGCTGGCGGCGGAGGCATTACTGGAGCGCTTCCACGAAAAAGCAGAAATCATTCAGGCCTGGGGGGATCTCAGCAATCCTGAACAAGCCGGGCGGATGATTATCGACTGCAATATGAACCTGCCGCTGCTCTACTGGGCAACAGAACAGACCGGAGATCAGCGTTTCGCCGAGGCCGCGAAAGCGCATGTCATGCAGGCGGCGAAATACCTGATTCGGGAAGATGCCTCGACCTTCCATACCTACTATATGGATGTGAAAACCGGCGCACCGCGTTACGGTAATACCCAGCAGGGCTATGCGGATGATTCCTGCTGGTCGCGCGGCCAGGCATGGGGAATTTATGGCTTCCTGCTGAGCTATATCTATACCGGCGATGTGACGATGATTGCGCTGTCAAAGCGCTTGGCGAACTACTTCCTGAATCGCCTGCCGGAAGATTACGTCTGTCACTGGGATCTGGCGCTGGTGGGCACTGATGCGCTGCGTGACTCTTCCTCGGCGGCAATTGCTGTCTGCGGCTTACTGGAGCTGGTAAAACATCTGCCGGTGACTGACCCGGATCGCGAGCGTTATCTGGAGTGGGCAAAAGGCATTATGTCATCGCTGACCAGGCACTACCTGATGGGCAAAGAAGAGAAGGGCAACGGTTTGCTGAAGCACTCGGTTTATCATCTGTCGAGCAATAAGGGCGTGGATGAGTGTGCCAGCTGGGGAGATTATTTCTACGTTGAAGCCCTGGTCAGATTTACCCAGAGCTGGAAACTTTACTGGTAATAAAAGCCCAGACTCAGGATAGAATATTCACGTTGTAACAGCATGCCGGGGGTTCTACTCCTGGGGGATCCCCACTAATTATCAGTAGAGAAGCACCATATCTGAATATTGCCGCTGTAGTTTTTTTAGGGTTCTATCCAGTGATACTGATTTTAATATTAGCGGAGAATGTCTGAATACATTCTCCGCTATTGGGATCAAGGTGAACAGTAGGGGTGAACACAAGTGAACACTTTTAAGGGGTTGCGTTCATCACTTAACAGTATGTTTTTATTGAAAAAATTAACGATGGTGAACACTTTTTTATATAAAGTAATGCAAGAAATAGCGCTGGATTAGGCCGGTATGTACTTTCGGTATATAGCTGAGGGTGTGCGCAGAAATGATTAATGCTATGCGAGAAGAATGCCCGCCAGTAGCGCGGGCTTGTTGATAATTACGCTTGTTTGGTCTGGTTCATTTGGTTTCTTTTGATTCTTGTATCGCCAGGGTAAAAGCCTGCATCTCTTGATTTAGAGCGCTTAGACACTTAGTGCCTTTACTGCCCGATGTTTTTAGTGCCGCCGCCGCCTTTTGGTAATACTGGATAATAAAATCATTCTCCGGCTCGATAAAAGGCATTGTGCAAACCCTTTCTATGCCCAGCATTTGCGGATATTTTTTATCATTCAAAACATCTAAAACTGCATCGGGATTATTTGGGATAACGGAGGCAAGGGCTATTCCCAAAGATTCACCATACATGCCATCTGCTCCGCTGGCGAGTTGTGGAACAAGCCCGATCCATTCACCTTTGCCGCTTTCAATCGCTGAAATAATGGTATCCCAATCATCGTCACTCACCGTTGAATAAAATTGAGTAATACCACCATGTTCTATTCTTGAATTAAGATCGGATGCGGTCATTGATGCAAGGGCGGTCATAGGCAAAACAATTAGCAGCAGGAGGGCTTTCACCGTATTACCTCAAGTTGATTATCACCGGAGCGGGCAATGGAGTGACGCGCGGTTCTGTTAATGACAATGCACCCTTCGGATGCAAAGCCAAGTATCGCCCCTGGCCTGCTTTTATCGCCATGAATATAAAACCCTGCTCGCCCCTGCATATTATTAGTAGATTGCGGGACAAGTTTTAGCGAAAGCGGCCCCATCCTCCCGTTATCTGGCTGTATTGTATATTTGCCTCTCGGAAGTGGACCCATATCTTTGACTTGCTGGCGATCGGGATTATTTTTGTTTGTGTAGACACCGGCATAGCCAGTACCAACAAGCTCACCGTTGTGCCTCAGTTCGCCCGTGCTTTGTGAATAAATCCATACCATGATAATTTCCTTATGCGCTACGGCGCTCATTCCAGCTATCAGAGTGAATAATATTTCCGTCTTTATGAGTCCAGGTTATTTTTTCATAGCGAAGGTCGATAAACTCGATATGGTTACTCCGCTCTCCCTTAGCGGTTTTTACATCAAACATAAGCGGCATAAGCGTTACCACCTTGACGCTCTCAAGCAATATTCGGAAATATTCGACTTCTCTTCCAGAATTATCAATTCTGTAAAATCTGAATTCGGCTGATTTGAGCGTCTGGCCGTAGTTAGCGCTTTATAAAGATAGGGGGTAGAGGAATCTATCTGCTTATCAAAATTAAACGCGAAATGTTCGCGAGTGCCTGTTACTTTGCCTGTTATATCGTCAGTTGGTAAACTTACCTGATGACCTAACGCCACCACCTCTATGCTTCCCTCTCGTTCAGCAACATCAACGGAACCTTTTATATCCGCTCCGCCATCATCCTTTAGCCATAGGTATACAGGAATAGCCATAGTTAATATTTCCTATTTGATTGAGTTCAAAGAACAAAAATACCCCTCAAATAAAAAATATCTGTAATTATTAATGTTGATTAATTAACCAAAATACGCCCCGCATATACCCGCTACCTTAATCATTTATAGGCTGATTGTATCCACAGAGCCTGCGGTACCATCGCACATGCAATGCCTTGTTTTTATTGTTGCAATAAATGAAATGATTGTGTTATGTGTTGCGATTTATGAAACTAAAGTAATCTGTATCAACATACAGAGGTAAACACCATGACCGCTACCCGTACGGGGTTATCCGGCGTCACCAGCCCGCGTACCTGGAAGAAAACAAAATAATTATATCTTTTCGAGTCTGCCAGCAGTTGAGGCCAAAAATTCCAACCTATAAAAGACTCAGGCCACCAGTACTGGTAGTTCAGCTTTTAAAAATGTAACTGTAAGAATATGAAAAATGGTTTTTATTTAACCATTAATCATTGTGTTTACTTTTTTGAAGTATCCCTGGAGTATCCCCAGAAATAACAAAGGACTCACGTTTTTAGCGTAAGTCCTTGTTTTGTTTGGTGGCCCCTACTGGACTTGAAGCAGTGACCAAGCGATTATGAGTCATATGAATATCATGTTTCATGATTTTGCATCTTTTTTCACAATAGATTAAATATCATAAATAACAGATGTTTATTTTCTTGTTGTTGTTTCATGTTGTTCTGGGTTTTTACCTTCAGTATCATCCTTACGTCACCCACTACGTCACCCAGAATCAGTCTGGGTGACGTAACGAACAAAGGACTGAAAAAGACTATGGCCGATAATTTAACTGTCTCGATGATTAGTGGCTTAAGGCCGAAAGCAACTGCTTATTATGAATGGGATAAAAGTGGTGAGCGTGGTGCAGGGCGATTAGGGGTGAAAGTCGAGCCATCGGGTCAGCGAGTATTTTACTATCGTTACTTTTGGCAAGGTAAACGGCAATTCATTCTACTTGGCCGCTTTCCGGAATTGTCACTCGCTCAGGCAAGGCAGCAATGTAAAGAGCATGCGGGTCTCCTTAAAGAGGGGAAAGCTCCCAAAGCTGAAATTGCGGAGCAACTTTTTACTGCCGAACAACAACAGCGTGAAGACCAGCTCAAAGGCAGCATTGAGCAACTCATATTGGGTTACACCACCAAAATGCGTGAAGACGGCAAACGCACCTGGCAACAGGTCCTGTACCGCCTGGAAAAAGAAACCTACCCATTTATACCTAAAGCGACGAAAGCGCGTGACGTTACACCCGCTCATATCAAACAAATTCTGGCCACCATTATTAAGCGTGGTGCCTCGGTTGAAGCAAACCGTGTTCGCTCTTACCTGATGGCTGCATTCAATTATGGGCTGAAGGCTGACAACGACCCGGCAAACCACCAGCAAAATGTTATGTTTGGGCTCCTGATGAACCCGGTTAGTGTTATTCCTAAACAGTCAGCAGCAGAAAAACCGGGTACAAACTGGCTGAAATTAGATGAGTTGCTGCAATTGATGGGGGATTTCCCCAAAGCGCCAAAAGTGGGTTTGTTAATCAGCCAATTGCTTAATTTATGTGTCTACACGGGTGGGCAGCGGCCACATGAACTGGTTTCAAGCCGTTGGGATGCGATTAACTGGGAAGAGAAGACGTTATTGATAGTGGCGGATGTGTCGAAAAATAAAAGGGATCATCTGGTGCCTTTGACTGAGTCAGCCATTGAGATACTCGAAAAGTTGAAAGCTGAGAATCCTAATCAGAGCCCTTACATCTTCCCGCAGCGCATCAAATCTGAACAGCATCTCCGCACAGACAGCTTCGCCCAAGCCATCATCTATTATCGGGAACACTTTGCGTTGAGCCCGTCTTTTATTGCCCGTGATATTCGCCGGACCTGTAAGACTCTGATGGGGGAAGCGGGTATCGCTAAAGACCTGCGTGACCGCATTCAGAACCATGCTCTACAGGACGTAAGTTCTAAGCACTATGATCGTTATGATTACCTGGTTGAAAAGCGAAAGGCACTCGAAATCTGGGAGTCGCGGGTGAATAACCACCAGCAACAGCAAGAAAACAATGTAGTGAATCTATTTGGGCAGAGATAAAGGCTGCTTAAATCGGAGCTCTGGATTTGCTGGCGAGGCCGACAGTCTTTGCCAGTTTTCGGTTACGTTTAAGCTGTTGCTCGATTTCCTGCACAGGCTTGCCGGTTTCAATGGCTGTTGAGCTGGCAACGGAGCAGTAGATTTGATCCCTTGTTACAACAGATGCTGTAGCCTTAACTCTCATATTTATTTGCCTATAGAAATTTCATATATCGGATAGCAATAGCTGTGTAAATACATGCTGGAATGGATATAGCAGGTCAAGATCAGACCATCATACCCCTGTAATAGTAGGTACAGAATGTGCGCTGTATTAAAAAACTCACGTCCTTCCGCTTGCAGTTCAAATAATCAGCAAATCTATCCAAAATAGTACACTCAAATCAACTCTGCGCTTATTTAATATTTATGCCTGAAGCCATAAGATTTCCACCCCATTTATTTACTATGGGCATTATTCAATATGTTAAGGAAATTGTTATGTGGTTACGAATGAAGAAACCAATTGCACTTGCTGTAGGTATGTTCTTTGCCAGCACAGCTATGGTCCATGCGGCTACAAGCGAAACTTATGATATCAGTTTTACCGGCACACTTAATGCGGTTCCTTGTACCGAAAATTCTCCAGACACTATTCCCTTGGGTAACGTCGTCGATAGCCGTATTGCCGCAACAAGGTCTGTTTCATTTAGCCAATGTCAATTGCACAAGGGAATTTCTGCAGTGATTATCGGTGAAGCATCTCAAGACCAACTAGGTGCATTAGCCAACCAGAGCACAGATAACCCAGCACTGAATGTGGGCATTGGTTTCTGGAAGCAAAATACGTCGGTCATGGAGCCTAATGATACCAGTTTTGAAGGAGTAACGACTGCTTCCGATGGTTCTGCAATGATGTTATTCACGGTTGGAACGGTAAAAGAAAATGCTAGCCTGGCTGTTACTGCCGGGAACGTGTCAGCTAGCGGTCAACTGCGTATTACCTATTCATAATAATATTTATTTCTTTCGGGGATTGCAATGAAACACACACATAAAGCAGTGTTTGCAGCATTAGTTATTTCAGGTATGGGCAGTTTCGTAAACTGCGCAATGGCAAGCAGTACACAACATATTGATTTCACAGCATCAGGTAGAGATATGTGAAAAATGCCTGCAGGCTGACTTAGAGAAAAAGGTTGTGCCGGAGCAACTGTGCTGGACCAGATAGCGCAGCAGATAAATTTATCGGGTAAACATACGGAATTGGCACTGTACGAAGACGTGGCGTAACTCTTTGTTGCTCTAAAAAATGCCTCCCTGCAGGCGGGTTACCGAAGCGGTAGATAGCGCCAGCTGCTGATAAAAATCAGCTTGAATGTATAACGATCACACTGATTGCTGCTAAATAGTGATGTTTTATTACAATTTAAAGTGGTCCTTTTTTGAGAAAAAAAACGAATAACACATGTGACGCACGTGTTATTTTATCGATCCCAGTTGAATTGAATAATTGACGAAAGTAAAAGCGTTGAAGTCGGAAAATACTATACACAAGGAAAATTAGGATGAATAAAAATAAAATCAGGAAGGCAGTAGCGTTAAGCCTTTTATTAGCCTCAGCTGGATTATCCTCCATCGCTTTTGGTGCTGATGATGGTCTGACGAAAACCATAAATATTGAAGGCGAAGTCACCGGGAGCGGTTGCACAGTAAGCTTCCCGACTTCGATTACCTTTGCTGATACTGATATTTCAAAACTAGAAATCAGCACCGCGGCAAATTCAACAAATATGATTACTCCATCCGGCGAAATGCCAGCGTTGGTGTTGTCTGATTGCGCGGCAGAACAACAATTTACCGTGACATTGTTAGGTACTGCAGATGCGGATGATGCAAATGCGCTTGCCAATGGTTCCACAACCACTCCGGCTACTCACGTTGGTTTGCTGATGTTTCTGGGAAATGGCGCCAGTGCAATCGAACTCATACCCGGCACGCCAAGTTCAGCTTATACTGCCAAGACTGATGGAACATTAAATGTTCCGGCATGGCCTGGACTGGTAAAAACCACCGACGCGCCGAGTGCGGGTGATGTGCGTATTAATGGACAACTTCAAATCGTTTACCTCTGAATGAGTTAAGGACAATGAGTAAAATGAAAAAATTATCGTTAATAACTCTGTTGATTTTGGCATCACCAGTTATTCACGCGGCTGAGCCAAGTAACCTCCCGTTTGAAGCCACTGGTAAAATCACGCAAAACTCCTGTCAGATGGCACTGTCGCAATATGTTGTTATTAATTCAGTTTCATTCGATAAAATGCACGATGCAGCCTACGTTAAAAGCAAGGGTGCAGATTCGAATGCGACACTGCTGGTACTCAATGCCACCGAATGTTCGCCTGGTACCGTCAGCGCATCAATAATCGGTACGGCTGATGCCAACGACCCCGAACTGTTGGGTATTACCCAGGGTGAAGGCTATGCAAAACATGTTGGCATCGCATTTATCAGCGCGCAAAACAACGCAATAGTCGCGCCTAATACTGGCACAGCGACGCAAACAGGAGGAGGCGACAATCAACATAACTTCACATTCCAGATAGATCCTGTTAAAGAAACAAACAGCACCGCCGAGCCAGGTAAGATCAAAGCATCTGCACAGATCCACATTAATTACCTTTAATTTAATATCTCCAACACAGTTCTGATAGTGGACTGTGTTTCTTAATGAGTCCCTCATGAATAAAATAATCAATACGCTATTAGTCCTTTTTTCACTCTGCTCGTTATCGGGACACGCCAGTATAAAACTCGG
Organism: Buttiauxella sp. S19-1; assembly: GCF_022134725.1. Lineage (NCBI taxonomy): Bacteria > Pseudomonadati > Pseudomonadota > Gammaproteobacteria > Enterobacterales > Enterobacteriaceae > Buttiauxella > Buttiauxella sp. S19-1. Next base: position 8,277 of record NZ_JAHWLU010000092.1, on the reverse strand, counting down.
CAGCAATCGTCTGATTTATGACGGTGATAAATCAGATGTCACATTATCTTTGAAAAATGATGATGCTCGGGTATTTTTAGTTCAGACGTGGATGGATACCAAAGGTAATCCTTTACTTACCGGTATAAAAATTCCATTTATGATTGCACCCGCTTTATTCCAGATGGAGCCAAATTCAGAAAACCTCATCCAGCTGGTTTATTTTGGCGCAGGTCTGCCTAAAGACCGAGAAAGCCTTTTATGGTTAAACATCAAAACCGTGCCAGCCGTTTCTGATGGTGAAAAAGAATTGAATAACAAAATGCTGTTAGCCGTCAGCAACAGAATTAAAGTCTTCTACCGTCCGGAGGGCCTGCAGGGCACTTCTGTCGCAGCAATTAAAAATCTGACATGGAAACGAGATGGTAAACAATCGGTGGCAGCAGTTAACAACACACCTTTTTATGTAGTTATGAACAAACTCATGTTAAATAACAATGAAACAGTGGTTTCTATTGAAACAAATAACACGGTTGTTCCTCCATTTGGACAAAAAATATTTCGCCTCACCGCACAAAGTCCGGATACGATTACAGTATCATGGAGTGGTATCAATGACTACAGTATTCCGTCTCAGTCTTACTCAACAGAAATACATTAGTTGGCTTATCTTTTATGTCACTTGCACGATTAACGCGTTGTTTTCCGGTACCCCTTATACTGGCTGCAACCTGTCAGCTTGCGTATGCAAATAATTACTATGACCCCGCATTATTACATTCTTTCGATGGCGCTCCTGACATAACAAGTACCGACGAAGTACAGTCCACAATGCTAAAAGAAGGCGTCAGTCATTTACATGTTTTTATCAACGGAGATAAAAGCTACAGACTGATGCCGGTGTTATTAAAAAAAGACAAAAATTCGGATCTCCAGCCCTGCTTTACTAGTAGTGACTACACTGCAATGGGCGTAAATATTTCTGCATTACGTTACACGTTCACCGAGGGTAACGCTGCGGATTGTGTTTTTATCCAACAAGCTGCGCCGGAATCGACATCGCACCTGATTCCGAATCAGATGGCTCTTGATATCACATTCCCGCAGACTGTTATGTTAAGAAAAAATGAAGATGACATATTGCCCTCAGAGTGGGATGAAGGGATTTCGGCATTGTTGGTTGAATATCAATACTCAGGTTCCAAAACAGATGCATCGTCATCCGGGAGTGACGAACAGGAAAATTATCTGAATCTTGTCTCAGGCATTAATCTGGGAGCCTGGAGGTTGCGAAGCTTATCTTCTTGGCAAAAAAGCAGTGGCAATAAGCAACATTTCGACAATATTGGCACCTATATTGAACGAACAATACCAGCATTAAAAAGTGAGTTTTCCGCCGGGGATACTTATACGCCAGCGGATACATTTGACAGCATTAAAATAAAAGGAGTTCAGTTAATTACCGACACTGGCATGATCCCTGAAAATCAGAATGGTTTTGCACCTGTGATCCACGGCATTGCTAAAAGCAATGCCACCGTGACAGTGAAAGATCAGGGTAATACGCTTACGCAGATCAATGTCACTCCCGGTCCCTTTACTATTGATAATTTGTCTCCTGTCTCCTCCGGCGGGACACTGGATATCACCATAAAAGAAAGTAACGGTCAGGAGACTCACTTGCAACAAACCTACTCCACGATGCAGAATTTACAACGAGAAGGCGCTTTAAAATATGCATTTGCCGCGGGTCACTATCACGATAAACAGTCCACCGGTACATCGGGAGATGATGATATACAATGGCGCTATCCGGATAATTCCATTCTCTTCGAGGGGAATAGCGAAAGTCAGCAAAGCAATATCGCACAGTACAGCCTTTCATATGGTTTACCTTGGGGATTAACTCTGCTGAATGGCCTGCAAATAAGTGATAGTCACTTTTATGCTGAGAATATGGGTTTTGGTGCCGACCTCGGTATGCTGGGGGCGGTTTCAACAGATGTCACCTTATCCCGGGCGAAGAAAGTAAACGATGATGATATGTATTCCGGAAAAAATATCCGTATCAATTATTCCCACCATATTGACTCCACTGAAACAGATATCCAAACCAGTACAAGGTATGCTTCCAAAGAGTATGCCACGCTCGAAGATGCGATGCCCCTTGACGATGATAATAAACAGAAAAAATATGAATATACCCTTTCTGTGAATCAAGCTCTGATTGATTCATGGAGTCTGTATTTATCACTTAACAAAAATATTTACTACGATGGCAGTGAGTCGGACAATTATCAGGCAGGTTTAAACTTCCCGGTGAACAAAGCTCAGGTCTCTATATCGTTCAGCGCGAATAAAAATGAAGACGCTGACTCAGATTTTGAAAATGATAAACAGGTGGCCCTTTCGGTATCAATACCTTTATCGTTATTTTCATCTCACACACAGACAATAACCAACATGGCAACCAGCGATTTACATGGAAATACCTCTTTCCAGACCGAATTGTCGGGTGAAGCATTAGAATACGATCAGTTAGCTTATTCTTTCCTGACTGGGGGGAATTTTAATCATAGCCAGAATGAAAATAGCCAGAGTAGCGTCAATGTTGCCTGGACAGGGAGTCAGGGAGAAGCTGATTTAGGTTACGCTCACGAAACAACGCAGGATAAAGCATCCTGGGCAGCCAATGGGGGCTTAATTGTTCATTCTGGCGGAGTCACTTTGGGCCAGTATTCTACCGGTGCGATGGCGTTAATCAGTACGCCAGGAGTGAGTGGCGCGCAAATAGCAGGGGGAACAGGACTTCATACCGATTATTTTGGCTATGCCATTAAACCGGATATGTCTGTCTACAACAGAGATGATGTGGCCTTCGATACCAATCAAAGTGCAGCAATTAATAATATCAGCTCAGTGTCTAAATCCGTCATTCCGACACGGGATGCTATCGTATTAGTGCCCTTTGAGACACATCCTGGTGAAAATATGATGGTGACATTGCTTCACCACCACGAGAAAATCCCCTTCGGGGCTGTTACCCGTTCTGCTGAAGATAATCAACGGGTGTTTTATGTTGGCGATGAAGGTCAGGCCTATATCAGTGGTGTGAAAGAAAAAGGCACGTTGTCCGTTACTTATGACCATGGAAAAACCTGTCTGGCAAATTATGATATCGCTGACGCCAGTCGTTTAGGTAACTTTAATACTATTACATTAAATTGCGACTAACTCATGAAAATAATTCTATCATTACTGATTTGTTTTTTTATCGCCCCCCCCGCATTTTCCTGTGCGGACAATAATGAAAACCATATCCTAAATGTTCAGTTACACGCAACCCTGAGATTAAATAACACTCAAAAATCAGGCTCAGTTCTTTATTCTGAAACAAGAAACCTTTCAGAGCTGACACACAATAATAGCAATCTTTCATGCGCCGATAGCTCAGACATATTACTGGTCTCCGGGCTGCTCACGGGTAGTGAAAGCGGAAGAGGTGTTTATCCTACGGCAATTGAGGGGGTCGGGGTTCGAATTTATTATGGTGTTAATTACCATGACAGCTATCGTTCGTTAAAAAAATTACCGTTTCATGACGGGATGCCTGTTTACAAGAACCAGCCTCTTAAGACAAAAGATGTTACATTGAAAATTGAGCTGGTCAGAACGGTGGGAGAAATCAAAACACACGGTGTATTGCAGTTTCATCAACAGGCTCTCTTAAACTTTCACACAAAAGAACTGAATAATATCATTAACCTGCATATCTCCACAGCGCTCCCAGCTCCGGTATGTAATGTTCAACTGCCTCAGCTAATTGTCCATCTTCCGTCCACAAAACTGGCTTCCATTGGCGATAAAAAATCACTTCCAAATGACCAGGCATTGATTCCATTAACCTTGGACTGCAATTCAACGCTGCATTTAATATCACTCACCCTCAACGGTGATGCATTTAATTCATTAGCGGGGATTTTAAATATTGAGAAAACAGAGGGTGCTGCCAGAGGGGTCGGCGTTCAATTTTGGTACAAAAGGAGAATTATACCCGTTAACATTCCTTTTGTAATTATGGGCAGGGAACTGGATAACGCTGAAACAGGAACGTTTCTTATTCCATTACAGGCTAACTACATTAAAATTGCTCCGGTCGTATCGGCAGGAAAAGTGAATGTAGCGGCAACGCTACATTTTAATTACCTGTAGCAATGTGAATAATGATCCTACCCGCGAATAGTGGACACGCGACTAACTGAGTAAACTCTCAACCAGAGGTGATGTGATGGACGCCCCTTCCCAGCCTAAGTTCTGCCACACTTATGCTGAATGTCTTTATCACAGAGGAACAACATCATGAACTCGATAAAAGTTGTCGGGATCGATTTGGCCAAATCTGTTTTTCAGGTATGTGTCTGGATGAGTGATGGAACTGTTGCATCCAATCGAAAAATTCCCAGAAATAAGCTTTTGGATACCCTCCGCCAGTTTCCAGTTAAGACCCTGATTGCAATGGAAGCTTGTGCTACTTCGCATTACTGGGGACGAACTTTCCAGTCAATTGGGCTTCTCGTTCGTCTTATCCCGACACAACATGTTAAGGCTTTTACCCGTCATCAAAAAAATGATGCTAATGACGCACTGGCGATCTGTGAGGCTGCACTACGCCCAGGTATTCATTTTGTGACGATAAAAACTGTCAGTCAACAGGATATTAAAGCACTTCGCAGCGCCCGCCAGCTAATGGTCGAACAACGCACGGCAGTGGTAAATCAAGCCCGGGCACTGGCTGCTGAACAAGGGATTGAACTCCCTGCGGGCATTCATATCCTGCCACAACGATTGCCTGAACTTATTGAAGATCCAGTGCTGGATATTTCCCCGGTACTACGCGGCTTACTTTTTTCGCTACTGGAAAACATTCATTTGCTTAATGAGCGTATCCGCTTGGTGGAACACAACATTTTGGCTTTATGCCAGCAACTACCAAAATACAAAATATTGATGACAATACCGGGAGTTGGACCTCTCATAGCGGCTGCATTTTTAAGTGAAGTGAATGCAGAACAGTTTACGAATGGCAGGCAACTCTCTTCCTGGTGTGGTCTTGTACCCAGGCAACGTAGTTCGGGTGGAAAAAACAATCTCTCCTCAATGACTAAAAATGGAAACCGTGACCTTCGAACGCTGATTATCCATGGAGCACGGTCAGTAATGTTCTGGTCACAGAAGCGCGATGATGCACTGGGACGATGGATGAAACATCTTATTGAGCGAAGAGGCAAAATGAAAGCGACGGTTGCATTAGCTAATAAGTTGACACGCATTATCTGGAGATTATTAACCGGAACAGAAAATTTCAATATAAACAAAGCCTTCTCAACAAACTAATTGACCATTATTCTGAAGCCACCACAATTTAATTGAGTTTGCAGACACTGATGAAAAAACGGCAGACCGACCCTGTAAAATCCTGGCGTGAGTTCTGGTAGTAACATACCGGTGAGGTGATAAGGAAACAGGGTGCGGATGACATCATGGCGCAGGAAACCTCTTCCCATAAGTGACGCCGGATATATGACAGCGAACCGTATCAAATCAGTATTTGCATTACACTGGGCGTCCATATATGACTCATGACAAAACCAGTATCAACCGCCCCGTAAGCAGCACGCCTGAGTTTCGCAATGAAGCCCTGATGCTTGCGGAACGCATCGGTATGGCGGTCGCTGCCCGTGAACTCAGGCTGTATGAGTCCCAACTCTATGCGTGGCGCAGTAAGCAACAGCAGCAACTGACGTCGTCTGAACGTGAAAGCGAACTGGCTACCGAAAATGCCCGCCTTAAATGACAGCTGGCTGAACAGGCAGAGGAGCTAGCCATTCTCCAAAAGGCCGCGACATACTTCGCGAAGTGCCTGAAATGAAGTATGTCTTTATCGAAAAGCATCGGGCTGAGTTCAGCATCAATGCCATGTGTCGGGTTCTGCGGGTTGCCCGCAGCGGCTGGTATACCTAGCGTCTGCGACATCATCAGCTAAACTGGCGACAACAGTTCCGTCTGGACTGCGATTCTGCGGTTCGTCAGGCTTTCACGGATGCAAAACAGCGTTATGGTGTTCCACGACTTGCAGATGAGCATCCGGCGTACAACGTCAAAACCATTGCCGCCAGCCTGTGGCGTCAGGGGCTTCGCGCAAAAGCGGCCCGGAAGTTCAGCCTGGTCAGCTACCGTGAGCACAGTCTGCCGGTGTCTGAAAATCTGCTGAAGCAGGATTTTTACGCCAGTGTCCCGAGCCAGAAGTGGGCTGGCGACATCACATACCGTGTGCCCGGAGTTCAGGGCGAGCATGGACGCTCAAATGAACCACGAGTCTGTCTGGAATATTGAACCGGTAACTCATGACGAGAAGCCCAACAATCCCACCGGGTGTGACAGTGGAGAACCTGAGCGGCAGTGACCTGCGGCATGTCCGCAGGGTGATGTAACCCGCTGACAACGGGGATTGAGGCGAGATCACTAAGCCGAGATGATCCTCAAGGTTGAGTACTGAAAGGCTGAAGAACATGTACCCGTTAATCCGCCTCTGTGGGTTGAAAACGTCACCGTGGCCTATGTGATCTGACAGGCCGTGCAGGAGGAGCTGGCGGTAATACGTATGTACTTGCCGGTCAAAGGTGTTTTTGACATGTATGCAAACCACCGGGACAGCAGCGCTCATCACGCTCGCGTTGCTGATTTCTGCCAACTTGCGGCAAGCAAGGATAAAGAGTGCGACGGGCGGCCTCCTCAGTATGTCTGAGTCTAGGCAGGTTAACCGGGGAAGGTCAGTGACGGATGTTAAGGGGGCATGGCTCCGATGACGCACTGACTGGTGGAGCGTCCGTAGTAGTCCGCGATGGGGAAAGCCCATCACATGGCGAAGGGAAGCAATTTAGATGTGTTTGCGACATGAATTAACTGACCCAATGAGGTGAAGACCTTTGATAATCAGCGAAATGCAACGCAAGCTTGCCACATGGGCAGCAACTGATCCGTCCCGACGGATTGAACGGATGCTGCGCCTGATCACACGACCAGAATGGCTGGCTGAAGCTGCGCGGATCACACTTTCATCAAAGGGGGCACATACTCCCGGCGTTGATGGTGTGTACAAAGCAAAGCTACAGACCGGACTGTCTGCTGAGTTGCAAAGCCTCAGCGAAGAACTTCTCTCGGGTCACTACCAGCCCCTGCCAGCCAGACGGGTTTATATCCCGAAAAGCAACGGCAAACTGCGACCATTGGGTATCCCCAGATTGCGGGATCGCATTGTTCAGCGGGCGATACTGCTCATCGGATTATCAGGCGCTGCTGAAGTACCATAATCTTCGTGGGAGCATGAGTGCGAAAGGCTGTTGTTATGACAATGCGTGTGTGGAAAGCTTCTTTCATTTGCTGAAGGTGGAATGTATCCACGGGGAACGCTTTATCAGCCGGGAAATAATGCGAACGACGGTGCTTAATTATATCGAGTGTGATTACAATCGGTGGCGACGTCACAGTGCCTGTGGCGGCCTCATCCCAGAACAGTTTGAAAACCAGAATCTCGCTTAGGGTTGTGTCCACATTACGTGGGTAGGATCAGTCTGGCTTATAGCACAGTTTTATTCATGCCATTGGTACCGGACGTGAGGCAGCTAATTTCCTGTACTATCGACATACTTCGAAATATTATGTGAGTCAGACAGTTATTATACTCAAAATTTAGGTCTAAATTTGTCTATGGAATTTGTTCTTCCTGTATATTTCAAAAATGTATTGAGAATAATGCGATATCCGTTACCTCAAGGTTCCCACCCGCAAAATGGGATCCAACATTCGCTGGTGCTACTGCTATGGTGAATTGGAGTTTACATCATTCATATGTCGTGAAAATAAAAAATAAATCTGTCGTTTGAAACAAGAATAACATCCAGAATTACTCCTCATACTAATGTAGCATAAGGTTAGGGTTGAATTAAAATGTTTCTGATGGTAGTGAATAGGGCTGTTTTTAACCTTGTGAATAATGTCATGGCATAGACAACAAATAAATTTTCTAATGTACTGTAATAATTGATTTTAATATCCTGTAAATATAAGTGATGAGTTATACAAAATGGTTTATTTAAAAACCATTTGAGTTATATTGACAGTCTTTGTAAATCATATGCATGATGGTAATGTGTTGATGTAAATGCTCGATTTTAGACGAATGGTTACGTGGGTTAGTATATCGGTTAATAAACAACAGCCACGAGTGTATTAATACAC